>CAJWSQ010000016.1 GCA_913045895.1 uncultured Flavobacteriales bacterium
TCAACAAATATGGTATTATAATACTATTCAAGAAGCTGATTTTATGTTTGTACATAATCAGTCCGATAAAAAATATTATGAAGGACTAACAGATAAAAAATGTAAAATTTTACCTAGTTTAATGATTGAAGATTCAATAAAAAATTTACCACAAGTAGAAAGAAACAAAGCTCTGAAAAAAGCCATTGAGCATTTTAACGAAGCCATCCGAATTAGACCTGAACATGCTGATGCGTACAACAATTTGGGAAATGCCTACAGAAGAGCCGAGAACTTTGATAAATCCATTCAGATTTACAATGCTCTGTTGGCCCAGAAACCCGATTATTGGAAAGCTTATTACAACAGAGGAGTAACTTTATTCAGTGCTGGTAGATACGCTGAAGCTAGAAAAGACTTGCGTTTGTATGCCGAAAGATCATTAGAGAATAGTGGAGCAGCTTGGTATTGGGCAGGGGTTTGTAGCGGACATTTAGCCGATTTCTCTGGAGCCATAAACGATTTGGGTCAATCACTAGTGATAAATCCGAACCGTTGGGATGCATACAACTATATGGGGATGGCTTATGGGAATATAAATCAATGGGGCAATGCCGTTCAAAGCTTTGAAAAAGCCTATCAGCTCAATCCCTCAACAGAAGTACAGCGTAATCTAGAAATGGCAAGGGAGGCTATGAATGCTAATTGATTGTATCAAATACTTTTTGAGATTAAATCATTCATGTTTTTTCTCCTACTAAAACCCTATTTTTGCCGCTTTTTTAAACGGCAGGTATGCAAGCTATTATCAAGAACTTTACCCAAAATCCCAAAAACGACATCCTATCTGGACTTACCGTAGCCTTGGCATTAGTACCCGAAGCGGTGGCTTTTGCTTTTGTGGCTGGAATTGATCCTTTGGTTGGTCTTTACGGAGCATTTATGATGGGGTTAGTAACCTCTATTTTTGGTGGACGACCAGGAATGATATCTGGAGCAACTGGTGCCATGGCTGTTGTTATGGTTCACTTGATTCAAAAAGGAAATGAAGTTGGTTTGGCTCTAGATCAACCCATTGAGAATTTAGGTTTGCAGTGGTTGTTTGTTACACTTCCAATTGTGGGTGTTATTCAAATGTCTGCTGGTTTATTCAAACTCGGGAAATTTGTTCGCTTAATTCCACACCCTGTAATGATGGGGTTTGTGAATGGTTTGGCCATTGTAATTTTCATGTCGCAATTGGGTATGTTCCGCGAGAATATTGATGGCGTTTGGACATACATGCAAGGCGAGAAGCTATACATCATGGTTGGCTTAGTTGCCTTAACCATGGCAATCATGTATTTCTTACCCAAAATAACCAAAGTGGTTCCTGCAGCTCTAACAGCTATTTTAGTTGTTGCAGCAATTACCATTCTATCGGGATTAGATGTAAGCACTGTTGGGTCGTTCATTCGCGAGGGTGGAGGTACAGGTTTAAAAGGTTCTTTGCCTCATTTGCAATTGCAAGTTTTAGATATTATCCCAACGATGAGTGGACATTGGGGAATGGTAATTTCTACCGCCTTCCTATTGGCTGCCGTAGGTTTAATAGAATCATTGATGACATTAAACTTAGTAGATGAAATCACAGAAACCAGAGGTAGTGGAAACCGTGAGTGTTTGGCTCAAGGTGGAGCTAACTTATTGAACGGATTGTTCGGGGGAATGGGCGGTTGTGCCATGATCGGTCAATCAATCATCAACGTAAACTCAGGTGGTCGTGGCCGTTTGTCTGGTATTGTTGCTGCAGTAGCACTGTTGCTATTCATTTTGTTTGCTGCTCCATTGATTGAGCAAATTCCAATTGCTGCTTTGGTAGGCGTGATGTTCATGGTTGTTATCGGAACATTTGCTTGGAGTAGTTTCCGTATTTTGAATAAAATACCTGTTTCAGATGCCATTGTGTTGATTGCTGTTTCAGCTATCACCGTTTGGAAAGACTTGGCCATTGCTGTGATTGCTGGTGTTATTATGTCGGCATTGGTATTTGCTTGGCAAAGTGCAACACGAATTCGTGCTCGTAAACGCATGAAATCTGATGGAACCAAAGTGTATGAAATTTGGGGGCCACTTTTCTTCGGATCTATCCAAGCATTCAACAGCAAGTTTGACCCTAGAAATGATCCTAATCAAGTGGAGATAGACTTCTTAGAATCTCGTGTGAGTGACCATTCTGGAATGGAAGCGATCAGCAACTTGGTTGATAAATACGAAGAGTTTGGCAAGAAGGTGAAGTTGGTTCACTTGAGCCCTGAGTGTAAAACATTATTGATGAAAGGCCATCCAGGATTAGAGCCTTACATCGAATCAAATATTGATGATCCGAGATATCACGTTGTAACGGATATGGTAGATCAAGAGGTGTAAGCCTCAAAACCGACTTAGGTGCAAATAAAAAATCCCGATCATGCTATAATGCTGATCGGGATTTTTAATATCCAGATGGAAACAAATTAGCTGTTTCCTTTTTTGTAATCTGCTAAGAATTTCTCTAAACCGATGTCTGTTAATGGGTGATTCAATAAACCTGTGATAGAGCTTAAAGGACCAGTCATTACATCCGCACCAATTTCAGCACATTTAATTACGTGCATGGTGTGACGGACAGAAGCAGCTAAGATTTCAGTATCGTACATGTAGTTATCGTAAATTAAACGAATTTGCTCAATCAACTCTAAACCATCTGTAGAAACATCATCTAAACGACCAATAAATGGAGATACAAAAGATGCACCTGCTTTAGCCGCTAACAAAGCTTGTCCAGCAGAGAAAACCAATGTACAGTTTGTTCTGATGCCTTTGCTAGAGAAGTATTTCAATGCTTTCACACCGTCTTTAATCATTGGGATTTTAACCACAATGTTTTCGTGTAACTCGGCCAAACGTTCTCCTTCTTTCACCATACCTTCAAAATCGGTACTGATTACTTCGGCACTAACAGGACCCTCTACTAAGTTGCAGATTTTCACGTAGTGATCTAAGATGTTTTGTTCACCTGTAATACCTTCTTTAGCCATTAGAGAAGGATTGGTAGTAACTCCATCTAAAACGCCCAAATCTTGAGCTTCTTTGATTTGATCGAGATTGGCTGTATCAATAAAAAATTTCATGTGTGAAAAGTTGATTTGCTTTTAACTTGGCGCAAAAGTAGGTTGTTCATTTCAATGCACAACAACGATGTGTGAAATAGCTGTAAAGGATTAAAGAACAGAAGGTTTGTGAGGCTGTGTTGCTGGTATTTTCTCAACAATGTAACGTTCAGCGTACTCATCTGGTAATTCAGACTTCAAGTGGTTGAGTAATACAGCTAATCCTTTTTTGTAGTGCGAGTTGTTGGTAATGATAACGTGGCAATCATCGCGATAAGGTTTTAAGAACTTTTGGAAAGATGGTGTTACGTGATTCTCCCATCTGTAGCGAACATCGGCTTCATCGTATCCGCGTTCTTCAGCATCGCGCTTGATACGTCTTTCTAATTTCACATTTTCGCGAGCATCAATAAAAACACGTAGGTCTAGTGATTTTCTAATTTCTTCATAATGGAAGATGAAAAGGCCTTCCATCACAATAATCGGAGCTGGATTTACCTTTAAAAAGCCCGGAACTTTATCTTTTTTGTTGAAAGTATACTCCTTAATTGTAATCGCATCACCTTTGCGAATATTGATCAAATCTCGGTAAAATTGAACGCGATTGATTGATTCAGGAAGATCGAAATTCACTTCTCCATTTTCATCAATTTCTTGTTCTTCAATAGGTTTGTAGTAATTGTCTTGAGAGATGATACAGAGTGAACCTTTAGGCATGTTGGTTTTTAAATCGCGCAAGAAACTTGTTTTCCCTGACGCACTTCCTCCGGCTATTCCAACAATGTAAGGTTTGAAATTCATGAGGCAAATTTATAGTCTTGCGTGAAATCATCAAGCTTTGGTTAAATTTACCACCAAATTCAATTAGAATCATGAATAAAATGCTAGTCGGAATCTTTATGCTTATCTCCATGTTGAACGCTCATGCCCAAGAGTTATCAGCATACAAAATATACAATGCTAAAGGCGAGGAGGTGGATTTTGGTGAAATGGTTCATGACCTTCAAAAATCGAAAGTGATTTTATTGGGTGAGCAACACAACAATCCGATTTGTCATTGGCTACAAGTTGAGGTAACCAAGGCTGTTTATGAAAAAGACAGTAGTTTAGTTTTGGGTGCTGAAATGTTTGAGGCAGACAATCAGTTGGTTATAGACGAATACTTAGCAGGTTGGATCAAGTCATCGCATTTAGAAAAAGAATCTAAGATTTGGCCGAACTACGATACAGATTATAAGCCATTGATGGATTTTGCGAAAAGCCAAAACCTATCGTTTATTGCTACCAATGTTCCTCGCAGATACGCCAGTTTAGTGTCATACCGTGGTGTTGAGGTTTTGGAAGAATTATCAGACGAAGCAAAGTCAAATATGGTACCACTCCCTTTTGATTTTGATCCAGAAGCACCAGGATATAAAGAATTGTTAGAAATGGACTTTGGTCATGGACATACTACAGGTGGCGGTCACAGTCACGATGAAGAGCTTGGCCCAATTAACATGGTAAAAGCTCAGGCGTTGAAAGATGCAACCATGGCACATTTTATTACTCAAAATTTTGGTGACGCGAAGCACTTTATTCATTATCAAGGTGATTTTCACTCTTCAAATTACGGTGGTATTTATTGGTATTTGAAGCATACTGATAAGAAACTGAAAGTAGCAACCGTTTCTATGGTTGAAGCATCAGATCTTGATTGGGAAGGAGGTTACTTAGGAAGAGCAGACTTTGTTGTGGTTATTCCAAGCGGAATGACAAAAACACATTAAGCATTGTTCTGATTCCTTTGAGTGGATTATTGTAGTAAGTTCTAACTTGTTTTCAAACAGGTGATTATGTCTTGTAGCCAGTGATTTGTCTCTTAATTGTCTGTAGTTGTAGATCCTCAACCCTTTATTCTATAAAGAAAAAGGTGCACTTTTGAGAATAAGGATACGGTCAGTTGTATCTGGGGGTAAGATGACAAAAGAATCAAGGAACATAATTTACTGGTTATGCAGTAGGCTAGGTGTTAATAGCTTGTTGTTTTTTGTATTGTATTTAGCCTTCATTCACAATTCTTACGCTCAGTGTAATGTCAATCTTAATCTTGGCAACGATACTGTGGTGGCTTGTGGTACTTCGTTAACATATTCAGCGCCCAGCGGAATGGATACATACGACTGGAGTACTGGTGCTACTTCAGCTTCTATAACAGTAAGTCAGCCTGATACATATTCTGTAACCGTAAGTCAGTTCACGGGTAATGTTGTGAATAATGGCGATTTTTCATCAGGAAATACCGGATTTACAAGTAGTTATGTCGTTGGAACAGGAGGTAGTTGGGGGCAGTTGTCAAACCCGGGTACTTATGCAGTAACTTCTAATACATCATTGGTGCACAATAACTTTCCATCATGTTATGATCATACCACTGGGAATGCTACGGGTTCAATGATGGTTGTCAACGGGTCAGGTGTAGCTGGTCAAAATGTATGGCAACAAAATATTACAGTAACGCCTAATACTGATTATGCATTTGAGGCATGGGGAATGTCTGCTGTAGCATCAAATCCAGCCCAATTGTCATTTTCAATTAATGGTACTCAAATAGGTTCAACTTTCAATTTGAGTTCGACAACATGTAATTGGCAACAGTTTTATGTGATTTGGAATTCAGGAGCAAATACAACAGCAAATATTTCTATTGTAAACCAAAATATTGCTGGTGGAGGTAATGATTTTGCATTGGATGATATCTCGTTCTCCACTGTTTGTGAATTTTCTGATACCGTTGTTGTTACTCCAATCCCAATTCAATTGGCGTTAGATAGCATATGGTTATGTCAGGGAGATACTACAACCTTGGGATTAGGGATAAACAATAACTCAAATTGCTCACAAAGTACAGCCCAATATCAGTGGAGTCCTTCTACTGGTTTAAGTAATGCAAATGTGCAATCGCCATTATTAACCGTTCAACCGAATCAGGTTACAACATCTTACACTCTTAATTATTCAGATGGTTGTGGTTGTAATACTTCTGATACATTAACAGTTGTAGTAAGCGATATAGCAGAGCCATCAGCTACTATTACAAAAGTTTTGTGTGGTGTTAATGATGGTGAAATCAACGTGAATCCTCAAGGTGGGTTTCCTAGTTTTCAGTTCAGTATAGATAGTGGTTATACTTATCAAAACAATCCAATATTTTCTAATCTGCCTGTAGGATATTATAACATTCGTGTACAAGACTCGTTAGGATGTGAAAGTGCTGTAAAACTAGATACGATTATAGATCCAAATAGCCCTGTAATAGACAGTATTCGTATTGAAAACGTGTCTTGTTTTAGTGCTAATAATGGAGAAATTGAAGTCTTTACTACTGGAGGAAATTCTCCAGTTTCGTATAGTATTGATAGTGGACAAACATATCAGTCGGTAGCTCTTTTTCAACAACTCAATTACGGACAATATTGGGTAATGACCCAAGATGTAAACGGTTGTTAATCTATCCCGCAATTGGTAAACATCAGTACCAATCAAGCTTTGTTTTTTGATAGCGTTCAGGTGCAAGATTTAGCTTGTTATCAAGATACATCAGGCAGTATAGATGTATTTGCGCACGGTGGTACGCCTCCTTTATCGTATTCAATTGACAATGGAGTTAATTATCAATCCAATACGCTTTTCGATTCTTTACAGTCTGGTTCATATGTAGTGTTAATTCAAGATTCGTTTGGTTGCCAAACTACTCCTCAGGTAATTCAGGTAAATCAACCAACTAATATTGTTCCTCAGCTTACTACAATTAACGATACTTGTTATCAAGCATGTGGAGGGAGAGCATCAGTGTCAACCTCTGGAGGAATTCCTCCATATCAATACAATTGGTTTGGCTTTGGATCTAATCAAACCAATTCAACCAATTTGTGTGCAGGTAATTATCAGCTACAAGTAACTGATAACAGTGGATGCTACAAACTGTTGAATTATTCGATAGCTGAACCCGATGAGTTAGTTTTTGATTCCATTTCGGTGAATCAAATTTCATGCAATGGGGTAGCAGATGGGGCAATTACTCCTTATGTTTCAGGTGGGAAACCACCTTACACATATAGCATAGATGGCGGAGCTACCGTTTCTACATCTCCGTATTTTACGGCCTTAACTGCTGGCACATATGATGTTATGGTTTATGATAGTGGAGCTAGTTGCATGCAATCGGCTGAAATTACGCTTCAAGAACCTTCAGCAGTTGTTTTGCAAACACCATTCAACAATAGGCAAATTTGTGTTTCAAAATGTGCTAACCTTTCTGCAAATGCTTCTGGTGGTGTAAGTCCGTATCAATATCATTGGACAGCGAGTAACACGCAATCTTCATCAATGTCTATTTGCCCTGATTCTGACTCTGTAATAGCAGTATTTGCTACTGATTCAGGTGGATGTGTTTCAAATGTTGAAATGATATCGATTACGTTATATGATTCTTTGAAAATTGAAGCGATTGAAGATCAGGCTATATGTCAAGATGAAGAAGTTCAATTATCTGCAGCTGCTACGGGTGGAAATCCTTCATCTGGTTACGCATACAATTGGACACCAATAAGTAATATCAATAATCCATTTATAGCTAATCCAATAGTATCGCCAAACGCTACAACGGATTATGTTGTTCGATTGAGTGATGGTTGTGGAAGTCCTGAAGTGTATGATACAGTTAGGGTTAGTTTGTTGCCCAATCCAAATCCCACATTTGAATTGTTGACACCAAAATCAGGTTGCGAGCCGTTTAGAGTTGAGCTGATTAGTACCACTGATTCAATTCAGTTTTCAAGATGGGAGTTGGGAAGTTCTGTTGGTTATGGAAATCGATTTATAGCCGAAGATTTGAGTGCTGGAGAATATGATTTAAGCTTTGAAGTTGAGGATTTAAATGGTTGTCAATCACAAGTCAATTTATCAGATTATATCAATGTAAATCCGCTGCCTGATGCTGATTTTAGGATGGCGCCAAACCCTACAACAGAATTTAACACAACCATTCAGTTTGCTAATCAATCATACGGAAATATAAGATCATACTTGTGGGATTTTGCAGGTCAGGATTCAAGTTTTGTCCAAAATCCGAGATTTACTTTTGATCCTGTTTCTGGAGATTATCCAGTTTCGTTAGTGGTAAGAACAGATAGTAACTGTATAGATACGAATACTCAGATACTAACCATTAAACCAGAGTTTAACTTCTACATTCCAAATGCATTTACTCCAAATGGAGATTTATTGAATGATGTATTTAAACCATCAGGTATTGGCATTGAATTAACCTCTTATGAATTTCAGATTTATGATAGGTGGGGGAAGTTAGTTTTTGCTACTACTGACATTGATAGTGGTTGGGATGGAAGAATTCTTGATGGAAATGAGGATCCAAATAACGGAGTTTACATTTGGAAAATTAAACTTGCTGAGAGCACAATTTCCGGTCAAACTCATGAATTCATGGGTGAAGTATACTTAATTCGTTGACATTCAGTATATCTAATACTCTTTTACATTTTCTTACAACGAATAGAGTTTAAGAAATTCTTTCCTAGATTAAATTAAAACATATTTTAGCGGTTCTATTTTTCAAGTATAATAATCTTGAAATAGATTACTGGCATATCTACATTGCTATAAACCGAATTTCACACTCCAAATACTCGCACTAGCGCTACTCTCTATTTTCCTTCTACAGTTTTCTACTACTTACTTATTGCGTACTTCCATCTCTGTATCACAACCGGTTACAGTCACAAAATACCTATGTCCATATACAACCTATTGATTTAGCGGCTATCCTCCTCAGTTTAGTTATTTCAATGGATAATAAATGAAGAATGTTTCACTAGCGATACTTATAATATCGTTTTTATTATTGCCTTTCATGTCAAAAGCAACCCATGTGGGTGGGGGGTATTTTTCTTATCAGTGTATTAACGCATCAACAAATACATACCAATTTACATACACCTTCTGGAGAGATTGTACAGGATTGGTTAGTGCTCCTCTTAATTACCAAATGGATTTGAATTCTAACTGTGGTAATTCATCCATTTATTTACTCTTACAATCGAATAGTACAGTTGAGGTTTCACAACTGTGTTCAACTCAATTACCAAATAGTTCTTGTAATGGAGGTTCCTTACCAGGGTATACAGAATACGTTTATACAGGTACTGCTTCATTAAATGCTAATTGCCAGGTATGGAATATGAGCTTGGGAATTAGCAGTCGAAATTCAGCAACTAACTTAATAGGGCAGCAAACGGCCTATTTTTATGGCAACATACAAAACAATGGTGTTTGTAATAACTCTCCAATATTTACCTCACAACCCATTCCTTATTACTGCGTAGGTCAGCAAGTCCAATTTAACCCCGGAGTACAAGAAACTGATGGTGATTCATTGGTGTATAACATAGTTTCACCTAGTGTCAGTCAAGTTACAACAGCAAATTATGCCAATGGTTTTTCATCAGCAACTCCGTTTGGATCAGGGTCTCCAATTACCTTTGATTCACAAACTGGACAGTTGTCTTTTGTGCCAAATTTGGTTGGGAATTTTGTGCTGGTTTATGAAGTGTGCGAGTATAGAAATGGAGTTTCCTTGGGTTGTGTTATGAGAGAATTCCAAATGGTTATTCAATCGTGTAATAACGAAACTCCTTACATGCCAATAGGAATGCAAAATTTTGTGGGAACAGGTACTATTTTAGACTCGAACTCCATAGTGGCGTGTATTGGTGATAGCTTTAGTTTTGATGTAGTCTTTCAAGATTCACTCATTGCCAATCAAACTATAGGAGATTCAATCACAATTTCCACCAACGTAGCTTCAGTTCTATCAGGGTCGAATATTTCAATCACAAACGGAAATCCTGCAACACTTCATGTTGAATGGACAACATCGATGGCTTCACCTCCATTTAGTAACTTTATTATTGAAGTAGCCGATGACGCTTGCCCTATACCAGGAATAGGTATTTATCAATTTGACATTACTGTAATACCAGATAAATTTGCTGGAGCTAATCAAACCATATGTGGCTATCAGGATACTGCGTTTGTCAATTTGTACGATGGAGGCGAGTACTATACTTGGAGCGTTCTCTCTGGTGACACCATGTCTTTAGGAGTGAATATTACTGATACCACAGGTAATAATGCTGACTCTGTTTGGCTTTATCCTAGGCACACCACTACATATTTAATTGAGAGTAGTCAAATTACTCAATGTGTTTTGTACGATACTTTAACAGTGTTTGTAAATAACATAGATGCTGGTAGTGATACAGTTTT
Source organism: uncultured Flavobacteriales bacterium (assembly GCA_913045895.1). GTDB lineage: Bacteria > Bacteroidota > Bacteroidia > Flavobacteriales_G > Salibacteraceae > UBA6049. The sequence continues at coordinate 10,437 of CAJWSQ010000016.1, forward strand.
GTGTGTTGGAGATACATTTACCCTAGGTCACCAAATAACAGGTCAAAATCAATGCCCAGGTTCGCAAGGAAGCTATACGTGGTTTCCAACAGTAGGGTTGAGTGATTCTACTATTCAAAATCCATTGTTAACGGTTCAGCCAAATCAATCATCAACAATGTATAAAGTTGTTTTCGACAACGGTTGTGGATGTACCATGATAGACAGTTTTTGGGTTGAGGTCAATACGATGATTGAGCCCAACACATCAATTAGTAAACTTCAATGCGGTGTTGATGATGGACAAATAGAAGTATTTCCTCAAAGTGGTTACGCGCCATACATGTATAGCGTAGATAGTGGTGCTAATTTCTCTAACTCATCCATTTTTGATAGTCTTCCCGTTGATGTTTATGGAGTAATGATCATCGATTCAGTGGGCTGTATGAGTCCAGTAAAAATGGATACAATTCTAGACCCCAATGCTCCAATTATCGATAGTATTTGGTTTCAGAATAGTTTATGTAACTCTGGAAATTCAGGGTATATACAGGTCTACGCTTCTGGCGGACTAGCTCCTTATGAGTATTCAATAGATAGTTCAATAACATATGTAGATTCTAGTTTATTATCAGGACTTTATATGGGCGATTATTGGGTTTCTGTAAGAGATTCTTTGGGCTGTAGAAGCTTGATGGACTCGGTTCATATTGATCAACCTCAACAGTTGGCACTTGATTTGGATTTAGAAAATGACACGTGTTTTCAAGCTTGTGGAGGTTCAGCAGTGGCTCAGGTATCAGGCGGAGTTACCCCGTATAATTACAACTGGCTGGGCTTTGGTACTAATGACTCATCGTCATTCAATCTTTGTTCAGGTTCATACAATTTGATTGTTACTGATAGTCATAATTGTGTTATCGACACAACTTTTTATATCAATGAGCCTGCTGAGTTGGTGTTTGATTCAGTTGAAGTAAAAGACGTTACATGCTACAATGGAACTGATGGGTATATTAATTTACAAGTTTCTGGTGCTGTACCTCCATACAGATATAGTATTGATGGAGGTGTTACAACACAAGCTACTCCCTATTTTTCTAGTTTGCCTTCAAATGCATATGATGTTGTGGTTTACGACAGTGGATATAGGTGTATGGCTTCAATTACTGTTAATTTAACTCAGCCAGCTGAAACTATGGTTGAAACACCAATTACATACAAGAAGTTGTGCGTTTCAAATTGCGTGAATTTAACAGCTTCTGCATCAGGCGGAAATGGAACTCCATATAGTTTTCATTGGAGTGGAGGTGTAGCAATTGATTCCAGTTCTGTTTCTGTTTGTCCAACTTCAGATACATTATACACTGTATATTCAAGTGATTCCCTAGGATGTGCTTCTCAACCAATAATTGTTGAAGTGGAGTTTTATGATTCGTTGCAAATGCATTTGCCGTCAAGTATTTCGAAGTGTGAAATGGATACACTGCAACTAGAGGTTATTCCATCTGGAGGAAATCCAAATAGTGGTTACACATACAATTGGAATCCTAAATTAGATATAACAAATCCATATTTACAATCACCAATGGTTTTCCCAAAATCAACACGAGAATATATTGTTGAGCTAAATGACGGATGTGGAAGCAGTTCAATTTTTGATACAATTCTAGTTGTTGTAATTCCAGATCCAGAACCAACTTTTCAGCATATTACCTCAAGAACAGGTTGTGAACCATTTACTGTTGAGTTTCAAAACACTACAGACTCGGCTCAATTCATAAAGTGGTGGTTGAATAATGACTATACAGGAAGTGGAACAAATTATCGGATTGAAGAGCTGGAGGCAGGTAGCTACAACTTGAAAATGGAGGTAGAAGACATCAATGGTTGCGTTGGTGAGAGCGAGTGGACAAATTATGTGATTGTAAATCCGTTACCCCATGTCGATTTTACAATGAGTCCAAATCCTACAACCGTTTATACTCCTAGAATTCAGTTTGTAAATCTTTCTAGCGGAAGAATTCGATCTTATCAATGGGATTTTGCGGGATATGATTCAAGTTCAGTGGTTTCTCCTTTTTATAAGTTCCCTCAAGAATCGGGATTGTATCCAGTTACACTTATTGCCACCACAGATAGTGGGTGTATTGATTCATTTACCCAAGAACTTACTATTGAAGAAGAATACAATATATATACCCCCAACTCATTTACACCCAATGATGATGCTTTAAATGATGAGTTTAAACCTAATGGAATTGGTATTGATCCGTTGGAGTACGTCATGAGAATTTATGATAGGTGGGGACGTCTTGTTTTTGAGACTCACGACATAAACCAAGGTTGGAATGGAAGTGGAACTGAAAAAAATCAACAGAATAACTTAGGTTCATATGCATGGGTCATAGAGCTTAGAGATGTTACAAATCCTGATATTCTCAAAACATACAGAGGAACAGTTCATCTATTGAGATAGAACTGTACATACCATTCGTGTATGCATAATGCCAATCTTATAATTCAATGTGTTGTTTTTTGAAAAGGATTGTTAACCTTGCAATTCAATCAAAAAAGTAATTAGAATGAAGAGGATATTATTATTGGCCATCCTATCCATTTTTGGCTTAAACAACTTTGTATTTGCCAACGAAGGAATGTGGTTACCCATGTTCATTAATAGACTTAACTACCAAGACATGAAAAAAATGGGGTTACAATTAACTCCAGAAGAAATATATAGCGTAAACAACAGCTCTCTTAAAGATGCTATTGTAATGCTTAGCGGTGGTATGTGTACTGCTGAAGCAATTTCAAAAGATGGGTTGTTGTTAACCAATCATCACTGTGCTTTTGGTACTATTCAAAACAATTCAACGGTAGAACATGATTACCTAACCGATGGTTTTTGGGCGATGAGTAGAGATAAAGAAATTCCTGCTAAAGGGATGACGGCTTCTTTTTTAATTAGAATGGAAGATGTAAGCGATGTTGTAAATGCCAAATTAGATGGTGTTTCAAACGCTGAAAGAAATCCAATCATCAAGGCTGTTTCAGATTCTATTCAAGCGGCAGCAACTAAAGACACTCATTACAATGCAAGTGTAAAGTCATTCTTTGATGGAAATGAGTTTTATCTATTTGTATATGAAACTTTTACTGATGTCAGATTAGTAGGAGCACCACCATCATCAATTGGTAAATTTGGTGGAGATACAGATAACTGGATGTGGCCTCGACACACCGGTGATTTCTCAATGTTACGTGTTTACAGTGGACAAGACGGAAAACCAGCTGATTATAGTGCTGAAAATATTCCTTTCCACCCTCGTCATCATCTTCCTGTTTCTACCAAAGGAGTAAACAAAGAAGATTTTGCTATGATTATGGGTTACCCAGGTAGCACAGATAGATATTTAACTTCTCGCGGAGTTGAATTAGCTGTAACCGTAGATCAACCTGCAAGAGTAAAAATTAGAGGAACCAAACTTGATGTTTGGAAAGAGGATATGGATCAATCTGATGAGGTTCGTATCAAATATGCATCTAAGTATGCAGGTGTTGCCAATTATTGGAAATACTTCATTGGTCAAACAGAGCAAGTGAAGAAAAACCATGTAATTGAAAAGAAAAAAGCTGAGGAAGCAGAATTTCAAGCTTGGGCTAATACAGCTGAGCACAAAGAAGAATATGGTGATGTATTAGCTAACATAGAAAGTGCATACGATAATATTGAAAAATATACTTTAGCCAATACCTACATTCAAGAGGCTGTTTTTGGTTCTGAAGTATTGGTTATGTCATACAGATTGATGGGACTAAGAAGAGCTCTAGAAGCTAAAAATCCAGATCCAATTCAATTAAATGCAGCCATTCAAGCAGTTAAAGGTCGCCTTGATAATTTTTATAAAGATTATAATGCTCCAACTGATCAGAAGTTAACAGCAGCAATGTTGAAGTTGACTTACGAAGATGTTAATCATGATCAATTGCCAGCATACTTCTTAGACTTGGTAAAGAAAAACAAGAACGATTTCGATAAAGTTGCCAGCTACATTTTTGAGAAATCAATGATTCCTAACCGAGATGACCTAGAGGCCTTTTTACAAAAGCCTTCAGCTAAAAAAATGGATAAAGATCCAGCAATCCAATTGCTTGGTGCCTTTTTAGGTAAATTCAGAGGAGAAATTTCTGCAGCTGTAGGAGAATCATACTCTGCACTTTCAGTAGGAAATCGTTTATATGTTGCAGGTTTGAAAGAGATGCAGCCAATGCGTAAGTTTTATCCAAATGCAAACTCAACAATGAGATTAACATATGGTCAGGTTCTAGATTATTTCCCTCGTGATGCGGTGTATTACAACTATTACACAACTATGGATGGAATAATAGAAAAAGAAGATCCTTCAAACGATGAATTTATTGTTCCTGAGAAACTTAAAGACTTATACAATAAAAAGGATTTTGGTCCTTATGCAATGGAAGATGGCGAAATGCCTGTATGCTTCTTAACAAACAATGATATCACGGGTGGTAATTCAGGATCACCAGTAATTAATGCAAATGGTGAACTAATTGGTTGTGCATTTGATGGTAACTGGGAAGCTATGAGTGGCGATATTTTCTTTGAAAAGAACATTCAAAGAACTATCGTTGTAGATATCAGATATGTATTATTTATCATCGACAAATATGCAGGAGCAAAACATCTTGTAGACGAAATGACATTAGCCAAAAAGTCTAATCCTGCTGTAATTGAAGCAAAGCCCTAAATAAATAGGTAACATATTGTACTTTTAAAAGCTCAAACGAATTCGTTTGAGCTTTTTTTTTATTTAGTGTTAATCTAGAGGCAACCAAACCTTAATTTTTTAGTTTAGTAGGTGTTCACAAATGTTACCCATAAGATTATGAATAAATCAATACTCATTCTAATAGCCTTAATCATGTTTGCTGGTAGATTATCTGCACAGTGTAACATCGGTATACTGAACACTAGTTCAGATACTTTCTTTGTTCCATGTGGGAGTGATCCAGTTTTAGAGAGAGACACCTTAGGTGCATATGCAATTTTCCAAGATTTTAATAGTGGATCGGTTGGTTTAGGATGGCAAACTACTTCTCAGGCCATGTTAAATAATCCTTGTGGTGTTAAATCATCTACTTATTTATGGATGGGAAATCAGGCAACTGCTCCTAGAAATTTAACAACTGTTCCTCTCGATTTATCTTGTGGTGGACAAATTTGTTTCGAATTGAAATATGCTATCCAAGGTCAAGGATCTCCCTGCGAAGGTCCCGATTTAGTTGGAGAGGGTATTACACTTGAGTATAATGTTGGAGGAGGTCCATGGACAACCATCAATTACTTTACTCCAAATACAAATGGTAATTTCAACGCTGCTTATGCTAATGCAGGTGATTATACTGCTTGGGCAACCTATTGCTACACAATACCTCCAGGTGCTATGCAGCCAAATGTGTCTGTTAGGTGGATGCAATACGCATCTACCGCTTCAGGTAATGATCACTGGGGGTTAGATTCGATTACTATTTCAACTAATTGTGGTGGCGTAGATAATCTTTGGAGTACAGGTGATACAACACCTACAACTCAAGCAGCAACGGCCTTGTCACCATCTTCTTATTGGGTAAGAAGAATTATTGGAGCAAATACAAATAACGCTGATACTTGTTTTGATTCTATAGTAGTAGCTCCAAGAGTACCAGATGTATTTCCAACTCCTGCCAATGATCCTTTCTGTATTAACACTGATGCTGTAATTAGTATCAATCCAGCACAATCTAACTACATAGATTCTTCAGTAAGCTATGCTTGGTCATGGGCTCCATCAGCTCTATTTGATACAGTTAATCAGTATTATGCTATGATTGAAGATATTGATTCAGATACTACCGTGTACTACTATTATTCACATCCTGTTTACCCACAATGTAGTAGTATTGATACTGTTGAGCTACATGTAGGTGGTGTTCAATTTGATTCAATTTCAATTACAGAACCTCTTTGCTTTAGAGATAATTCTAATTCAGGGAGCGTATACTTTGATTGGTCAAATCAACTTACAGCACCAATTGCAACATTAATGCACAACGGTGCCTGGTATTATTCAACAACTACAAATCAAATCACGAATTTACCTGCTGATTCATTTACATTAACGATTAGAGATTCAAGATGCTATGATACAATAGGATTTAGAATTACTCGTCCAGACAGTATTATTATCGATACATCTGCGTTGAACTTAGACATCTGCCAGATTTATGATAAAGCACAACCAATTTCTGGGTTCAATGGTTTTCCTCCTTATGATATATATTGGGACAACCAACTAATAGATCCGTTGTTTTTGAGCGCAGATCAAGATACTACACTGTCATTGTTTATTGAAGATACAGTAGGGTGTAGATCTGATACAATTAATATCACTTTTGATTTGCCAGACCCAATTACAACATCAACGGTTGACACAGCAGTTTGTCCAGAAACCATTTTTGATATGGCTGTTCAAGCTACTGGTGGCTTAGGTACTTATGAATTCTTGTGGAGAAATGGTAGCACAGATTCTGTAATTACAGTTCAGCCTGATCAAGGAACTACATACTGGGTAGCAGTTAAAGATGGATGTGTAAATCCAGATACATTGTTCCCTAGCATAGGAATTCATCCTGTACCTGAATATGGATTGATCGTTACACCAAAGGCTTGTCAAGGAGGAGATATTGTTATCGAATCTCCAGCAGGAATGGGTTTATATTCAGTATTGATTAATAATGTTGATACAATTAATGTTCAGCATGCAGTAAGACAATACTCTGATACAGGTAGACATGAGGTTTTCATGTACGTAGAGACTCAATACGGTTGTGAAGCATATGATACAGCATTCTTTGATGTAATCCCTGATCCAGTAGCATCATTTGAGTTTGTTGATACAGTTTATGAGATTAGAGTGAATGATGTCATTGAACTAAATAATCATAGTGAGTATGCAAGTTCATACCAATGGTTAGTAGCAACAGAACCATACAACTCTGAGAATGTAACTCATCAATTTGAAGAACCAGGAAAACATAAATTAAACTTGGTTGCCTTAAATGAATTGGAGTGTGCTGATACAACTTATGCGTTTGTAAATGTATTACCTGATCGTGAAGTATACATTCCAAATTCATTTACACCAAACGGTGACGGTATTAATGATCAGTGGGATATCGTACTTCCAAGTTTTATTGATGAGTTTGATATCTATGTTTATGATCGTTGGGGTAAGCTTGTTTGGGAATCTCATTCACCAACACAAAATAGCTGGGACGGAATGATAGATGGAAAGAAAGCGTCAAGTGGTATGTATGTATACAGAGTGTATATGGCAGCTCCTATGATCGATAAAGAATTCAAAGAAGAACTTAATGGTAACGTGTTTATCATTGAATAAATAATAGACGATGTCTTAAGTGACTTAAGTTCTATATCACTAAATAAAAGCTTCATAGTTTCGAGTAAAATTGAAATTATGAAGCTTTTAGGTTTAATAGGAGGTACTTCATGGCATGCTACAGTGGTTTATTATACGCGAATAAACCAATTAGCTACAAAGTTTATAGGTGAATCATCAAACCCACCTTTGCTCCTGTATAGTCAGGATATTTCTGTAATGCGTTCGGGTGATATTGATCGAATTAATGATTCATATTTGAAGATTGCTCAATCTTTAGAAAGAGAAGGAGCTGATGCAATTGTTATTGCTGCTAATACACCTCATTTAGTAGTTCCATTTGTTCAGCCTAAAATTGGGATTCCTATTCTCCATATTGCTGATAGTACTGCAAATGAAGCCAAAAAGCTTAGCGTTGACTCTGTAGGTCTTTTAGGGACTTTACCAACCATGAAAAAAGATTTTCTAACAGGTAGGTTAAGAGATAATCATGGCTTAAATGTAATTCTTCCAGATAGTGAAGAACAGCCAGAAGTACATCGTTATATATCAGAAGAATTAACGCAGGGTAAATTTAACGAAAGCACGAAGTCATATTACATCAAACAAATGGATAAATTGGTGGCGAATGGTGCTCAGGCTATAATGTTAGGCTGTACGGAGTTGCCTATCTTGTTCAAAGACTATGAGTACCAAGTTCCTTTATTGGATACAACAGAACTCCATGTGAAAGCTGCAGTAGAATATATATTTAGTTAATATTTACTTTGGGAAAGTAACGGTAAAAGTGGTGCCTTTCATCACTTCACTATCTACATGAATTTTGCCACCCATACTTTCAACTTGATTTTTTATCAAATACAAGCCAATGCCCTTTGCTTTGGGGTGTTTATGGAAGGTTTGATACATTCCGAATAACCTTTCACCATGTCTACTTAAATCGATACCTAATCCGTTGTCAGAAACGGTTAAAACACCTTCGTTCTGATGATCCTCAAACGAGATATTTACTTTGCTTTTAATAGCATTGTTTCTGTACTTAATAGCATTTGTAATCAAATTTAGAAGGACACTCTCGAGATATGCTAGGTTATAATGGACTGTAGCGTTATGATCAATGTTGATTTGAATGAGCGTGTTAGATCCTTCTATTTCAGTATGTAAAAGCTCTATTACTTTGTTTGCGATTGAGTATAAATTAATGTCTTTTTTCTCAATGGAGGTGTTTTCTTGTATTGCAAGTACTTCGTTTAGGTTGTCGAGTGTTTCCAACAAGTATCCACAAGACTGTTTCAGCATAGAGTGATATTCAAGCTCTTCGGTAGATGAATCACAAACGATATTAGCTAAGCTGAAGATATTAGCTGCGTGAGATCTTATATTGTGCGATACGATATATGTGAAGTGCTTCAATCTTTTATTTTGATCACTTATGATGCTGATATTTTTTTGAAGTTCATTTTCATTGATCTTCATTTCAGTAATATCAGTTCCAATTCCTATAATTCCGACATTATTACCGTGGTAATTGGTTAATGGAAACTTACTTAACTGATAGTAAAACTGATTTCCATCTCTATTAACCTCTACCAAATGATTTTTAAGTGGAATACCAGTACGTATTATTTCTTTGTCTTGCTCAACAAACTTTTCGGCAAGCTCTCGTGAGTATAAATCATAGTCACTTTTGCCGATTAAATCAGCCTTATTTTTTGCTCCTTGAAATGCAACATCACTATCGTTAACCATGGTTCTTTCAGATTTGATATTCTTTAGGAAAACAAGACTTGGTATTCTATCAATTACATTTTGTAATGTGTTTCGCTCTTCTAGTAGTTCTTGTTCTGCTTGTTCTAACTGGCTCAAATCCGTTAATATAGCTACATGTTTGAGGATATTTCCATCATCATCTTTAACGGGTGTAATATTAACATCAACGAGAATTTTGTTGCCACCTTTATCTTTGAGATAGAGGTTGAGTGAAAAGGCTTTTTTCTTTTGAAAGTTTCTGATGAAACGCATTAGATCAGATTTGATATTCAATGAATCAATCAAAAGTTTGTGAGCTTCAATATCAAATACGTCTATTAAATCATATCCAGTTCTATTCGTAAAGCTTTCATTAACCCATTTAATTTTATAATCAGAATCTAGAATTAGAACAAGACTTTGAGTTTTTGAAGCGACTAATGAAAGTTCAGATAAATTTTCAATGAGTTTTTTAGTAGTTATAGGAATAACTCTTGCACTTCCTATAACGTAATTCCTTTTGTTCTTTGTGAAAAATTTACCCTGAGCTGATAGGATCGTCCAACCGCCATCTTTTCTTTTGATTCTGAATTCACTGAAATCATTATCATTCAGTTGATCTTTTAAAATGTGATTTACACGTTTGCTTAGAGTTGAAAGATCTTCTTGATGAATAAATTTACTTAAAGGTTCTCCTAATGTTTCCTCACGATTCCAGCCTAAAAGTTTATGCCACGTATCAGAAACGAATTCAAATTTACCATGATCATTAACCAGAAAAAGTATGTCTCGTAGATTATTAAAAAATTCTAATGGAGTTATGTCCGATTCTCTCCATTCAACAGGTTTTTCTTGTTCAATTTCATGTTCAATAATAAAGTCCTCCAACCTTTTTGTATACTCAGCAGGACTTAATCGATCTTTAAGTAATTGTAGTTCTTCAAAAGTTGTAGGGACAATAGTTGTATCGGACATTAATTGAAAGGTTTTATTACATGTAAAAAGGTAAAAATAAAATTTAGTTATTACTAATAACTGCCTTAAACATGGTAATATCACCTTGATTAAAGGGCTTTTGAATGAATCCTTTTAAGAAAGAATACTCTCTACCTTTTGCATGGTCTTCTGGACTAATCGATGATGTAACGATCCAAATCTTACAAGACGGATGACGATCAAGAAAATGGGATTTGTATAAATCTAAAAATTCCCAGCCATTCATGATTGGCATATTAATATCAACAAATATCGCTTCAGGCCAATATTCACCTTTATTATCTTTTAGTTTTAGCTTATTAAATGCTTCTTGTCCATTATTTACTGAATTAACATCGTCACAGATGTCATTTGAGATAAATATTTTTTTAAATATTACTCTAAAAATATCATCGTCATCAATTAATAGTACACACATGCATCAATTAAAATAGGAGGGAATTTCTACTTTTCAAGTGAATTATTTTGCAATTATACCTTCCTTACAATTATTAATTATGCGTAATGTCTGATGGATTTAAAACAAAACAGAATCACGAAATATTATTCTTAATTTTTAAAGAATACAAGTCATGTCTTCTGTCTTTAAGTGTGTGGACACTACCGTGCTCATGTAACTCTTTCAAAAGAGATAGATCTACATCAGCAATTAATGTCATCTCAGTGTTTGGTGTGGCTTCGGCCTTTATCTGATTAGTAGGGAAAGCAAAGTCTGATGGAGTAAACACAGCCGATTGTGCATATTGAATGTCCATGTTATTCACTTTCGGTAAATTCCCTACAGAACCTGCAATTGCAACATAGCATTCGTTTTCAATTGCTCGAGCCATTGAGCAGCTTCTCACACGCATGTACCCATTTTGAGTATCGGTTAAGAATGGTACAAATAAGATATCCATTCCTTGATCAGCATAAAGTCGGGCAATTTCTGGGAACTCTACATCATAACAAATCAAAATTCCGATTCTACCGCTATCGGTATCAAAAACCTGAACTTTGTTTCCGCCAACCATTCCCCATGCACTGGTTTCTGATGGAGTGATGTGTATTTTTTTGTATTCGTCAATACTCCCGTTTCGGTGACACAGGTGCGCCACATTGGTCATTGATCCATTCGGTTCAATAAACGGCATACTCCCCGTAATGATGTTCACATTGTAACTCACAGCAAATTCTTGGAATTTGTTGAGGATGCGAGGAGTATATTGAGCAATTTGTCTCATTGCTTCAGCTGGGCCCAAGTGATTGAATTCAGCCATCAATGGAGCATTGAAAAGCTCTGGGAAAAGTGCAAAGTCACTTTGGTAATCAGCAACAGCATCCACAAAATACTCGATTTGCTCAATCAGTGAATCTACCGATTTGAATAGGCGCATTTGCCATTGAACCAAGCCTAACCGTACCACTTCTTTAGGAGCGTTAATGAGTTGCTTTTTTCCTTCTGTATAATAGATGTTGTTCCACTCAATAAGCGTTGCGTATTCCAATGATTCAGTATCACCCTTCAAATAATTCTGAAGAACTTTAATGACGTGAAAATCATTAGACATTTGGAAGGTAAGGGTAGGGTCGTAAATTTCTTTGTGCTTTACTTTATTGATGTACTCTTTCGGAGTGAGTTCTTTGGCATATTTAGAGTAGTTAGGTAGTCTACCTCCAGCAATAATGCTTTCTAAGTTT
>CAJWSQ010000017.1 GCA_913045895.1 uncultured Flavobacteriales bacterium
GGATAGGTTTTTAAAGGACCTAAAGTTTTTTTTGGTTACACCCATTCTTGAAACTAATTCACCTAATTCTTTTGCGGACTGGTTTTGATCTGATCCTATTTTTTTAAGCTTGTCGTTTAATTTACCTTGGTACTTGATTCCATTCTTACTAAACTCAACAAAACGTTCAACTTCAGCTTTAAACTGCTCGCCTTTTTTGTTATCAAGGGCAAGAGGAATAATAACCTCATAAGAAGCAATAGCTTTCTGGAACTGGCTATCATAATGATAGGCTTGTCCTAAGAAATAATCTTTCTGAGGAATTTGAGTTGCATTAACGTTCTCAAAGAATGGGATAGACTTTTCTTTATCTATCTCAGACTTAAAATAAGCTAAGCCCATGTAAAAATTGTAGTCGTTACTGTTAGGGTCAGACTTAAGCAATTTCTTGTAAATTTCTTTTGCCTTTTCCCAGTCAGCATCATCAACAGCTTTTTCGCCTTCACGGTCTAATTGCCTAAGGGATGGCTCTTCAGCGTCTTGTGCGAATGATGTTGATTGAAAAGAAAGAAGGAGTAAAAGTAAAGGAAGGATTAGATCAATCTTTCGATTCATGAAACAATGGTTATATTTTCTGATTTCATTTTAATAAATCAAATGTAACCATTTAAAAGAAAAACAGCCTTTTGTTGTGTAGATTATCTTCAACAAAAGGCTGTTAACTATGTAAATTGGATGAGGGTTTAGATTTCTCTATTCACATCCCAGTTTTCTAAATAGTCAGCAACTTTACGTACAAACATGCCACCCAATGCACCGTCAACTACACGGTGATCGTAAGAGTGAGATAAATACATAAAGTGTCTGATTCCAATGGTATCACCTGCTGGTGTTTCAATTACAGCTGGCTTTTTGCGAATTGCACCAACAGCCATAATTGCTACTTGAGGTTGAGGGATAATTGGAGTTCCCATTACATTACCAAATGAACCAACATTAGAGATACTGTATGTACCACCTTGAATTTCATCTGGTTTTAATTTATTCATTCTAGCTCTAGCAGCTAAATCATTTACTTTTTTGGTGATACCAACCAAGTTCAACTGATCTGCATTGTGAATTACAGGAACAATTAAGTTTCCGTTTGGCATTGCAGCAGCCATCCCAATATTGATGTTTTTCTTGCGGATGATATTATCACCATCTACAGAAATATTAATCATTGGGAAATCTTTGATTGCTTTAACAATAGCTTCAATGAAGATAGGTGTAAACGTAATTTTCTCTCCTTCACGTTTTTCAAAATCTTTCTTCACTTTGTTTCTCCAATTTACCAAGTTGGTAACGTCTGCTTCAACAAATGAAGTTACGTGTGGAGATGTTTGCTTACTAGCAAGCATGTTTTTAGCAATGATTTTGCGCATGCGATCCATTTCGATCACTTCAACATCATCGCCATATGATTTGGTTGGTTGTACTTGTTGTACAGGAGCTGATTGTTGAACAGCTGGTGCTGGTTGAGGAGCTGCCGCTGGAGCAGGAGCCGAACCTCTGTTTTCAACATAGCCTAAAATATCGCTTTTGGTCACTCGTCCGTTCTGACCAGTACCATTCAATTGATCTAATTCAGCAACAGAAATACCTTCTTTTTGAGCAATGTTTTTCACCAAAGGCGAATAAAACTTATTGCTGTTTGAGAAATCTGCATTTGCTTGCGGAGCAGGTTGATTGTTTGTAGGAGCAGCTTGAGCAGGAGTGCTTTCGGCTTTAGGTGCTGGAGCTGATTCTGCTGGAGCTTCGCCATCTGTAGAAATGATTGCGATAACATCACCAACTTGTGCTACTTCGCCTTCAGCTACCAATATTTTTGTAACAATACCGTCTGCTGGAGCCGGTACTTCAGAATCTACTTTATCTGTTGCTATTTCAACAATTGACTCTTCAGCCTCAATGGTGTCACCTTCGTTTTTTAACCAAGTTGTGATGGTTGCTTCTGCAACACTTTCACCCATTTTAGGAAGAATTACTTCAATCTGTGCCATACCAATATTTTTGTTTTGGAAGTGGTGCAAAAGTAAGTGATTTTATGTCTTTCGCAATGGGTTAGATTAATTGCTAGCCCTTATCGGGGTTGCGATTGGGAGGTTTTGTTTCCCAGCCATTTGCGGCATTTCCAAATTTGTTGTAGGTCTTTGTTAATAGAATAGTTGTTAGCGTAATTAAAATTTATTTTTTCTCGATATTCTTCAGGAATATTTTGATTTGAGTTACAATTACCTAACTCAATAATAGGTTTTTTAATGGGAGGTAAAATTTTCTTTTGATTCTTATTCTTGGCGTATCCCACCCAAGTGTTTAACCCAAACAACACTCGGAAACAATTCTTGAAATACTGAATTGGTTCGTGCATCATCCAAGCAAGAATGGGTGATACAATTAATAAAATCAAACTCAAAGAAAAATCGAGTAAGCGTTTAGACCTTTTGTTGGATGGTGATCCAATATTATTAGCGGCCATGAATGAATAGAACTCTCCGGGACTATTAACCGAGTTGCTACCAATGATAAACTGACTGTCTGGCGGAGCAATTTTATATTCTAAGTTGAAAGCGTTCAACCTTCCCATTTGTGAGATAATCGAATCGCCACTCATGTCTTGTAAACTAAAAATCAATTCGTTTAACTTGAATGCATCAACTATTTCAGGAAGGGCAGAAACTTTACCGATGTAGTAATCTCTTTTTTGATAATGCTCAGCGGGATTGATTTCCATTGCAAAATCTGGACTTACCCCAGTTCGCTCCAACAAGGTTTTGATTCGTGTAAACTCATCAGATCCACTAACAATACCAATTCTTTTGTGTGTATTGTAAATCAGGCTGTAACCTTTGATGTTTAACAAGTGAAGTATAACTCGAATTCCAATTAAAACTCCAGCGCCCATTAAACTTCCGATGATTACAATTAATCGGGAGAAACGGTAATCGGCACTGAGAAGCGCATAGATGATAAGAAGAGTTAACAATCCAAGCCCCATTCCTTTTATAATGCGGAGAATGGATATGGGTTTATCGTATCCACCACTGATGTAGGTGGTTAAAATCAAAACGGAAGAATAGAGTGGAAGTGCCCATTGTACCAGCTGGTCTGGATAGTTGTTTCCCGAATATCCTTCATACCAATGTGTCAGGAAATACAAAACTGTCCAAATGCCAATAAAGTCAAATGCAGGAAGGATGATGGATTGTATAAATCGTTTAGCAATGGACAGTGCTGCTCTAAAATAAATGGCCATGTTGATCAGCAACGAGAACAGCCCAGCATGTGATTGCGAGAAATGCTTTTGAGCGAAAATAACCATCGCGCGGTAAAACACAAATACGTAATTCAAGCTACCTTTTTTGGTGCTTTCACCCTTGTAGTGGATGATTCGGGTATCTGAAAAATAGTAGTTGTCGTACCCAGCTAATCGAATGCGCCACGATAAATCAATATCTTCGCCATACATGAAGAAGGTTTCATCGAGTAATCCGATTTCATCTAAAACTGATTTGCGCATCATCATGAATGCACCAGCCAAAATATCTACTTTGTGGTTTTCATGCTCATCCAAAAAGCCCAAATGATACTGACCAAATTCTTTTGATTTTGGGAAGATGGATGCCAATCCGAAAATCTTGTAGAAAGCTACTTTGGGTGTTGGTAATCCGCGTTTAGATTCTGGTAAGAATTTTCCTTTTCCATCAACCATTCTCACGCCCAAACCACCTGCATTGGGGTGAGCATCCATGAAATCGATACACTTTTTAAAAGTATCTTCTTCAACAACCGTATCTGGATTCAATAACAATTGATACTCTGCATCCGATTGACGCATCGCCTGATTGTTGGCCACTGAAAAACCAACGTTGTTTTTGTTGGCAATGACTTTTACCCAAGGAAAACGCTCACGAACCATTTCAACAGAGCCATCCATACTGTCGTTATCAACCATCCAGGTTTCAACTTCTAAACCTTTAGATGCACGACCAACGGATATCAAGCATTGTTCTAAGAAATACTTGACATTATAGTTGACTATGATGACTGCTAATTTGGCTGGCATTTATCGCTGTAAAGAAGATTCGTAAGGCAATCGGTTTACAATACTACGCCCCAAAGTGATTTCATCGGTGTATTCCAATTCATCGCCAATGGCAACACCTCTGGCAAGCGTGGTTACCTTAACGTTTAGCGGAGATAATTTCTTATACAAATAGAAGTTGGTAGTGTCACCTTCCATGGTTGTGCTCAAGGCCAAAACCACTTCTGTGATTTCTTCAGCGGAGATACGTTCAAGCAATGAAGTGATGTTTAAATCGTTGGGGCCAATGCCATCTAATGGCGAAATATTTCCTCCCAATACGTGGTAAGTTCCTG
This sequence comes from uncultured Flavobacteriales bacterium, assembly GCA_913045895.1. Lineage (GTDB taxonomy): Bacteria > Bacteroidota > Bacteroidia > Flavobacteriales_G > Salibacteraceae > UBA6049. The sequence goes on from CAJWSQ010000017.1 coordinate 4,399, forward strand.
AAAACTGTTGTGTGTTTTCTATCGCTAGAATGTCGCGCAAATCTTCAACAACACAGATAACACCGTTGGCTCTTTTGGGACTAGAACAAATGGAACACAAATCAGAATCGCTAATATTGTGGCATTTCTTACAGAATTTGACTTCTTTCTTCAGCATGGTAAAAGCCTCGCTAAAAGCCTCCACATCTTCAGGCTTTTGCTTCAGTAAAAACAAAGCCAATCGAAGTGCTGTTTTGCGTCCGATGCCCGGTAAAGATGCCAATTGATCTACCGCATTGGTTAAATATTTGGAAGGAATTTCCATGGCGCCAAAGTTAATACCTCCTTTGATGTAGAGCGCATTTGATTAAATCCATTTCTTTGCTTTTATGTCACCGTATGTAGTTGTAGCCATATTAGCGGCTTATTTTGGGCTGTTAATTTTAATTTCCAGATTCACCAAAGAAGATACCAATCAAGCCTTTTTCTTAGGAAAGAAAGAGTCGCCTTGGTACGTAGTTGCATTCGGAATGATTGGAGCTTCGTTGAGTGGAGTTACCTTTATTTCCGTTCCGGGATGGGTGGGAAGCAGTCAATTCTCATACATGCAAATGGTGCTGGGCTATTGGCCTGGATACATAGTGATATCCTTGGTTTTGCTGCCGCTTTATTACAGATTAAACCTAACCTCAATCTATACGTACCTCCAAGATCGATTCGGATTTTGGTCTTATAAATCGGGGGCGTTTTTCTTTCTGTTGAGTCGGGTAGTGGGTGCTTCTTTTAGACTCTACTTGGTGGCCATTGTATTAGATTATGCCGTTTTTCAAAAGTTAGATATTCACGTACCGTTCATTCTTACGGTGTCTATCACCATCGCTTTGATTTGGCTGTACACCAATCAAGGTGGCATCAAAACCATTATTTGGACAGATACACTGCAAACGTTTTTTATGCTTGGAGCAGTGGTTTTTACATTGGTGATTATTTCTCGTGAAATGGGCTGGGGAATTGTGGACATGGCTCGTGAGATTGATCAAAGTCAATACTCGCAGATTTTCTTTTGGGACGATTGGAAAGACAGCAGACATTTCATGAAGAACTTCCTTGCCGGTGCATTCATTACCATTGTGATGACTGGTTTAGATCAAGACATGATGCAGAAAAACCTGAGTTGTAAAAATGTGAAAGAGGCTCAGAAAAACATGTTTTGGATGAGCACTGTGTTGGTTTTTGTGAACTTGGTTTTCATGTCGCTTGGAGCTTTGTTGTTCATTTATTCCAATCAACAAGGATTGGCTATTCCAGAGAAAACAGATTATCTCTACCCAATGATTGCTATGGATGGGCATTTGGGAATGGCAGTGGCTATCTTGTTTATTCTTGGATTAGTTGCAGCAGCCTATTCTAGTGCAGATTCGGCTTTAACGAGTTTAACCACATCGGTGTGTGTAGATTTCTTAGATATTCAAAACAAGCCACAAGAAGAGCAAGTGAAGTTGCGCAGGAAGGTACATATCATCATGAGTTTGATTTTGATTGTTGTGATTACATCGTTTAAGTTAATCAACAACGATAGTGTAATTAGTGAGCTCTTTACCGCAGCAGGATTCACATACGGACCTCTACTAGGTTTATATGCATTTGGCTTATTTACCAAATGGCAAATTCAGGATAAACAGGTAATTCCGGTTGTAATTGCAGCACCCATTATAAGTTTTGTGTTAAAAACTAACAGTATGGAGTGGTTTGGGGGCTACCAAATAGGATTTGAAGTATTATTGATTAATGGCTTTTTGACGTTTTTAGGTCTTTTTGCCATCAAAACAAAAGGTAATGCAACCCTTTCGTAACAACGGGTATCTTGATTAATAGACACCGTTTGTTTTGATAGTTTGAAAATCGCAAAACTCTATTAAGCTTTACATGAGGGAGTCAAGAAAGGTCGATGAAAATCGGCCTTTTTTTGTTTACTTAATTAGTAAAGCATATTGAAACACGCCATTGAACTTGGCTGGTTTCTGGAATTGAATTTTCAAATTCGTTTGAGATACTATAGCCTCCAAGTTTCTTGTAACAGAAGTAGCTAAAAAAGCTACTGGAATATTGATGATTTTTCGGAGAAGAGATGGTTCCGTTCCTGTAGCTACAAATTTATCGAAGATGGCGATTTTGCCACCAGGTTTTAAAACGCGTTCAGCTTCCTTTAATGCTTGAACCGGATCAGGAATTACAGCTAAAATGAGATGGAGTAGAACTGCATCAAATGTGTTATCAGCATATTCTAAATGATGGCCATCCATAACCTTAGCTTCAACATTTTCCAATCTTTCAGCTCGCTTTTTCAGCTTGTTAACCATCCCCGTAGAAATGTCAACAGCCGAAACCTTACAAGACGATGGAATAAAATCCAAGTCCAAACCAGTTCCGGCTCCTGATATTAAAATATGTTCACTTCCTGTTAGTTCTAAATGCTTGATTGATTGCTTTCGGTTTTCACCAAAAGTTTTCACCACTACATCATAAATTGGTTGATAAATCGTGTAACGAATCGCATTCCACTTGGTTAGGAAGTTCCTAGAAATCATGATTGTTCAGCTTGAACTTTTCGCTCTATTATAGGTTCAATGCCACGTTTGTATGGACGAATAATCAAACGTTCACTTCTATCGTAATTGATGTAACCCCAAACCCAGTTCACAAAAGTTACAGCCTTGTTTTTAAAGCCTATTAAAGACATTAAGTGAACAAACATCCAAATCATCCAAGCTACAAATCCGCCAAAATGAAGGCCCGGTAAATCCGCTACAGCCTTGTTTCTACCAATTGTAGCCAATGAACCTTTATCTAGGTATTTGAAAGGTTTTAATTTCTGATTGTTTTGAAGTCTAACCAAGTTTTTAGCCAACAATCTTCCTTGCTGAATAGCTGGTTGAGCCAACATTGGGTGACCTTTTGGATTCTTCTTGGTAATCATGGCAGAAATATCACCAATTGCATAGATGTTTTCATCACCAACTACTTGATTGAATTCGTTAACCTGAATACGGTTTCCACGAACAATAGATTCTTCAGGTAAACCATCAATCATAGCACCTTGAACACCAGCAGCCCATATCAAACATCTAGTTTGAATAGTCTTGCCATTGTTGGTCTTCATGGTTGTTCCATCATATGATTCAAGAGCTGTATTTGTCCAAATTTGAACACCTAGTTTAGAAAGGTAATCGTTGGCTTTTTGTCCCGATTTATCACTCATGGCAGCCAATAACTTAGGCGAAGCCTCAACCAAATGGATGTTCATTCTACGGAAATCCAAATCTGGATAATCGTGAGGTAACACGTGATTTTTTAACTCGGCAATTGCACCTGCTAACTCCGTACCGGTTGGTCCTCCACCAACAATTACAAAGTTCATTAGTCTATCACGCTCTTCTACATCTTTGGTTAAAAGTGCGTGTTCAAAGTTTTGCAGTATGAAGTGACGTAAATCCAATGCCTGAGGAATGGTTTTCATTGGCATACCGTATTTAGCAACACCTTCATTCCCAAAGAAATTGGTTTTAGATCCAGTAGCAATAATCAAGTAATCGTATGATAGAGTCCCCTCAGAAGTTTCTAAGAATTTCTCCTCTCGATTTACTTTTTGTACTTCAGCAATTCTGAAATAGAAATCTTTTTGTCCTTCAAATGCTTTACGTATCGGATAAGCAATAGAATCAGCTTCTAATCCGGCTGATGCAACTTGATACAATAAAGGTTGAAATGTATGGTAATTATGTCTGTCTAGTAGTACTAATTGAAATGGTTTGTCTCTTAGGCCTCGAGCTATTTGCAGTCCGCCAAAACCTCCACCAATTACTACAACGCGTGGAAGGTTGCTTTCTGGAATATTCATCTTTAACTATATAAAACGTTCATACACGGTAAGTTCACCAAAATCTAACAAACCGTTATCAGGGTTTGTTTCATGGGCGGATTGCAAAGTTTAACTTAAATGCTGGTATGTAGCTGTTTGTGTGTATTGTTACAGACTCTTTTAGCTCTTTTTTAACATTGTCCATTGCTTTGAAGTGAACTATGAATGATTTAGTCTCTCCTGGTGCAATTGTTTCTATAGAATCGAAACTGAAGTTTGAGCTAGTTGTTTCCACAGATTTAATTTCAAGTGGAATTTCTCCTGTATTTGTTAATTGGAAAGTAAAATCAGAATTTAAAGAAGCTTTTAATGCTCTGTAAGGTTCAGATACTTGTAACACGGCTGAACTGTCATTTTCTTCACGTTGATCTACCCACTGAATGGTTACCTTTCTGGCTTTCATCGCTTTTAGGCTGTATACCGATTGGTTTTTATCTAAACGATTGTCACTCACCAAGCCAGAGCTTTCTAATTCACCCACAGGAATCTCTTGAATGCTTAAGAATCCTGAATCGATGTAATTAGCAATAATGCCACCTTTATAGTTTTTCAGGTAGGTGCTTACACTGTGAATACGTCTTTTAGCTAGTGCTAAATTGTATTTCTCAGAGGCCAAAGGAGAGGTGTGACCTTGTATGCCAATTACAAATCGATAGCCAGACTGAACACGACTGATAATGCTATCAGCCATTGTATTTAGTTTTTCAAACGATTGGTTGAATTCGTCATGCATAAACGCATTGTACAAAGCTGTATCTGTTTGATTTTGGTCGTAATTAGCCAATCCCTTTTGATAGTTACCAAACAACTGAGCAAAGTCTGTTCGAGAAGTTTCTCGGTATGATCTTGGCTCAGGTTGATCATTGTCAAAATACAAATCGAGAGGTAGTAAACCTAAACTCGCCAATGTTGGTGGTGCTGTTGGAGAATCTGGTTTTGTTATTTCAGTAGTATCAACTGTTGGAACTGTATCGATGGTTGGAATTCCAATCAAGTAAATATCATTACAGCAGTTTTCGCCTTTGAGGGCAAATCCTCCTGTTCTGTTGGAAACAAATACTCCTGTAGCTAGTGAATCGTTTTGTTTGTAGTACAAATCGTTTGAAGATGAATTAGTAGGTAAGCCGGGGTTTTCGGGTTCTTTCCAACTGGTACCACTTCCTTCAGAACTTACAATATCAAACCCTCCAAAACCATTGTGCCAGGTTGAAGAGAAGTACAGTTTTTGATCAGTAGTATCGTAATAGGGCGTAATTTCATCATCTAACGTGTTGATGGTTTTACCTAAGTTTTTTGGTCGGCCAAAACGATCACCATCTTTGATTTCTGTATACCACAAATCCATTCCACCTTTTCCACGCGGACGATCAGAGGTAAAAATCAAGACTTCCTTGTCATCCCATTTGGTTGGATAAGGGTGAGTCGCTTTGTAGCCACTTAAGCTTATTGCTTTCACTTCAACAGGTTCACCAAGGGCATTTTCTGTGCTATCGCGGTAATAAATCTGGCAACCTTGATTATCACACAAACTGTAATAAACCCGATTTCTGAGGGGAGATGGAATTACGTTAGCCAAGTGCGATTCGCCTTTTTCAAATAGCGAGTCTAACAGAACAACATCGGTATCGGCTAAAGCTTTATAAATTGAAAATCGCCTTTTGGAGTCTTCTTCGTTTAATTTTCTAGAGGTTGTATCAACATATCTCAATGATGAGAAATAGAGGATGGAATCTGCAGACAAATAAGGACTTACTTCTCCATCAAAACTATTCAATGGAATTTCTAAATGTCTGACTTTCAAATCAGAAGTGTCGTTTTGATGGTCAATGGCATACTGACAAGATTCTAACTCTTGCTTGGCTTTTTTATAGTGATAAACCGAACGTGATTTGTAGAGCTTTAGATAAATGTCGAAAGCTTCAAGGGCTTCTTCATATCTGGCCATGTGTTTCAACATTTGCGCTTTGTAGAAAACAGCCAAGTAGTAGATTTCATCACCGTCTTGAATCACCAGATTATCGTAGGCATTTAGTGCAGCTTCGTAATTGTTGTATTGGCGATAAGCTTCAGCCATTTCCCAATTCATTTCTAAATACGTTGAATCGGCAGCAAATGCTTTTTTATAGTAGTACGCAGCACCGTAAAAATCACCTTCTTTTTTGGAGTCATATCCATGCTTAGCCCATTGTTTTGGAGATTGAGCTTGTACAGAAATAGCACAAGAAATAGCAGTCCATATCAAGATAATATACTTGCTCATTAGATGTAATCTGGACAATTTTTGAAGTTAATGCGTTTGGGTAAAATGTCTTTCAAAATGTAAATGACTGAGAGCTCAAATCCACCACGGTTTCCAGAAGCCCTTTGAAGACTTGATGTGTTAATATCGTATGATGCTCCAAATTGCCAAGGACCCCAATCAACACCAGCGAAAACAACAACAGCATCGTCCCAACGGTACCAACCACCAAGCTGAAAAGCACGGTAATTATACAATCGCTGATCTAACAAATATTTTAAGTTGGCTCCCGCTAAAACCTCACGATGTGGTCCTTGCGACATTCCTAAAACTCCGGGAAGTAAGTTGAGGTTTGCATGAATTGGAAATTCTACTTGTGCATGAAGAGAATACCTCAAATCAAGAGGTTCGACATCCCCCGTAAATGCTAGGTTAGGGGAGGTGATGTTATGAACAGCCAAACCAGCGGTTATTCTGCTTCTAGAGCTGAGGTAGTTGTTATAAACTATTCCAGCGTGGGTATTGAAGTCATTATTGCTATTAGAAGTGTAAGTCTCAGAAGTTGCTAAATCCGGCTTGTAACTTCCATTGGTGTATTGATCATCGAAATATAAACTATTGAAGTCTATTTGTCTGTGATACCAACCTCCTTGTATACCCAATGTCAATATCTGAGTAGAATCACTTGTGAGTCTCAAACCATAAGACATAGCCAAGTTAATTTGCAGATTACTCAGAGTTCCATCTCCAGAAACATCGTTGAAAATATTGATTGCTGTTCCAAGCCCTTTTAACTTTAAGAAGTTGGCAGCGTCAACAGATAAACCATAGGTTTCAAATGGTTGAGTTATTGAGTTCCACTGATTTCTATAGTGTCCTTCAAAACGATATGATCCCAAGAATGAACCTGCATTTGCAGGATTGGTATAAATTGGATCGCGGTAAAATTGAGAGTAGTGCGCATCTTGAGCATGAGCAGTGGTTACAATCAACATCGCTAAAAGTGATATGACTTGCCAAACCCTCATCGAACTAACGTGATATTTCCTTTTTTGTAGAATCGTTGCTCATCAATACAAGTAACATCTAGTTGGTATACATAAACTGCCGGATTGGCCAATGTTCCATTGTGATACCCGTCCCAACCGTTACTCTGATTGGAAGATTCAAAAACAAGCTCTCCCCAACGGTTGTAAATGCTGAATTCCATTTCGCGAATGTGTTGTCCTCGAACTAAAACTTCATCATTTAATCCATCACCATTAGGAGTGAAAGCATTAGGAACAAATATTTGAGGTTCATCGCAAATTAAATCACTTACGAATATGGTTTTCTGTGCTGTGTAAGAGCAATTTGGATTTGAAATATCAGTAACAGTTACAACATACGTAGTTGTTTCGGTTGGATATGCTTCTGGATTTGGATCAGTTGCACTAGATAAACTTGTGGAAGGACTCCATTGGTAGCTATATCCATTTTGATTAGGTGTAGCATATAAATTGGTGCTAGTTGCTCTAACTATCGTATCGGCATCGCTGGTTGCATTCACCAAAACAGGATTCAATGTAGATCTATACACCTGAACAGTGTCGGTTGTGGTACAGCCGCTATCATTTACAGTGTATAAGGTATAAGTTTGAGATACCTCAGGAGAAACCCATACTGAAGCTGAATCTGGATTTGAAAGTATTCCTTCATTGGGTTGCCAATTGTAGCTAAGTGGGTTGATAGATTCATAAGGATTGTTTGATACAAGTAGAGCAGAATCGCCAAAACAGATGTAGAATTCTGGATCAACATCTATACTTAAATCTGCTACTAATACCTGTATAGAGTCAGACTCAATACAACCTCGTTGTGTTTCTGCAGAAAAGTAATAGGTTGTAAAAACAGAATCAGGGTTAGATGAGAATGTACTATCTGAAATAGAGTTCAAAGTATCTGTAGGATTGGTAGATTCTGTCCAATAAAAAGAAGTACCCGTACCAAATGAATTACCTTCTAGATTCACCGGAAGTTGATCAGAACAGGTAATCAGTAGCGAATCAGTTTCTGCATAGATAAAATCTACCTGTATAGAGTCGTAAAGTGTATCAGTACAAACACCTTGAGCAACCATTATAAGAACAGTATCGTTTGAAAAGCTCCCTGTTGGATTGGATATAGTAGGATCACTAACCAATCCGCTTTGTACCCAATTAAAAGTTGAATTTGGATACTCAGAAGGGTCAACTCCAATTTGTACCTCTTGATCTAGGCATGCTAAATTTGAAATGTTTCTAATTGAGTTAGAGTCCACTTCAATCTCTATTGTAAAAGTATCCAGTTGCGTACAAACAGAAGTATCTTGGGCGTATAGTATAACAGTAAAAGTACCAGCAGAATCAAACTGATAACTTGGGTCTTGTGCATAACTGGTATCACCAGTTCCGAATTCCCAGAAATAGTTAGTAACCGAAGTTCCGTTAGTTTGATTGTTAAATTGGACTAAGTACGGTGTACAGCCCTCACCTGGGTTATCAAAATCGGCTATTAATGGATTTTGCAGATCATTGATAGAAATTTCAAAAGAATCTAGACTTGAACAACCTCTTGGTGTCTCAGCGTAGAAATAATAGGTTTCGCTACTTAGTGTCTGACTGCTTAGTGTAAAGCCAGAGTCTTGTGGAGAATTGTTAATTGTGTCGATGGTTGAGGTAGACCAGTTGTAAAGAGAAACATCACCAATTGAATTACCGAAAAAGTCTACAGGGAGGTTTTCATCACAAATAGAAGTGTCATTTGGAGCTTCAACCAAAATACTATCTACTTTAACGAATAATGAAACGGTATCAACACATAATCCATTATCAATATAGATTATGTAATCCATGTCATGAGGTAATATTACTCCAGGATCTTGAGTTGTAGAATCTAATAGGTAAGTTGAAGGAGACCAACTATAGGTAATATCAGGAGGAGTAACAACACCAACAAAACCAATCTTATCAAGGCTCATGAAACACACCGTGTCATTAGGTAATGCATATGATGTGTCACCGCCAACGGTTATCGTTTTAATTAGAGTATCCGCTAAGTTACAGGTGTTCATGTCTGAGACAACTAATGTTACCTCATATATTCCAGGTGTTGTATAAGTGTGGCTAGGATCAGCTAATGTAGAGGTTGTTCCATCGTCAAAATCCCAAAAGAAGTTGGTTGCTGATTGAGTTAAACTGGTATTTTCAAAGTCAACTAAAAAAGGAGCACATCCTGTTTCAGGCATCAAAAAATCTGCTACAACCATGGGTAGCAAAAAATCGATTTTAAAGACCGCTAGATTACAACTTGAACCCGCGTCATTTGTTGAGGAATAAGCTCCTGGGGTAGTAGGGAAGTCATTAGTTCCGCCACAACCAGCGCAAACTGCTTGATAGATTTTCCCTTTCCGATCAAACCTACTGGTACCTCCATCAACGTGCTCTGCAGCAGAGCCCCCAAAGTATGTACCGTACTGCAGTTGAGATGCATCATCAGCCAATACAGCGAGGTAAAAATCATTGTTATCGGTAGTTCCTTGTAGAGGACCTCCAGCTGTGTCTAGTCCATTTGTGGTTAATGATCCTCCAACTATTGCACTTCCCCAGCCACTGAGGTATACAGAACTACATAAATCCACTAAAAAAGCTGTTGGAGAAATATCTGGAGTACCATCGCCACGACCAAAGCGTGTGCTCCAAACCAATGTATCTAGTTGAGGTCCGAATTTAGTAACGAATTGACCTCCATTGGGATCATTATACACAGCATTATAAATCAGTTGGTTGGTAGATGCTGCAGTTTGTCCGAAAATATAGATGTAGTCTCGGTTATCTGATTCTACAAAATAAGATTGGTCATACCCAGATGAGCCAAAGTATGAAGAAGAAACTAATGCCGAACCGTTACTAGAAATATGGCTTACAAAACCATCAACACCACCGTTGTGAGAGCCATCGTAACTTCCTGTGGTTACAGGGAAATTGTTTGAGGTTGTACCTCCAGATACATAAATATCTTGGTTGCTATTTACAGCTAATGAGTAAGCTGCATCAGCACCACTACCTCCCAGATAAGCGATCCATTGAACGGTTGATAGTTGTGCATTAATCTTATAGATAATACCATCTAAATTGTTGACTGCTGTAGGTTTAGTAGATTGAAACGATGTTGACGTACCAGTAGGATTGTTATTAGATCGAGTACAACTTGCAATATAAATGTTATTTAATCCATCAATTTCAATTTCACCTCTTACTTCATCGGCATAGTTGAATTTGGTATTCCCATTATTTAATCCATCGTTATGAGTACCTCCCAAGTACGTGCTTGCAAGCAATGAAGTACCTGTTGAATCAAATTTAGTGATAGTGATGTCTGAGCCGTTTGGGTAGTAGACTCCTAAGCCATTTACCAAGTTAACAGGAGTTACAGAAGATGGATTAAAGTTCATGGATGGACTTATTGCCCCAGAAGTAGTAGGGAAGTTGAAAGAACTAGTTGATCCTAATACCAACAAATTTTCTTGATTGTCCACGATTAAACTGTGAGGTAACTCATCGCTATTTCCTCCTAAATAAGTCGAATAAATTGGTGCGGATCCGTTAGTGTCCCATTTGGTAATAACAATGTCGGTTCCAGTAACTGAAGGGATACCAATTGCACTCCCGCCAGTACCGCCTCCCCAGGCTACTTGAAAAGCTCCTAACGTAACGGGATATCCATTGCCAAAAGCTGATGAGCCTGAAAACAAATAACCTCTAGAATCAAATGTTGCCGTGTATCCAAAATTGTTAGCTGTTGATCCAGAGTAGGTTGAGAAAATGAGCGCTGGATCAATGATTAATTCTTTAGACTGATCCCATTCTTTTGGAAATTCAAAATAAAAGGCATCTCCATCAAAAGCATATTTACAAGCTACTTTTCGTTTTTTCCCGTCTATTAGTTGGTACGCGTATGGTTTGTATTCAGAAATTTGCCCGAGTGAAGTTTCAATTTGGATATTTCCGCCCTTAACCTCAGGAGTTTCAACACCGTTGTATTTCCATTGAATTTTTTCTGTTGAGGTATTAGGCGAAACAATGAAATCATACTTTAAAATATCTCCGTCTTGGTAAAATCGTAAATCGGTGCCTGGATATATTTCATGATATCTAACTTCTTCAAACAAGCCTACGTTTGAAGCCCAGTTTTCGGGCTTGTTGCCCAAATAATAGTTATGGTAATTAGAAAGTTGATGTATTCCCTCAATTTGCTGAGTGGAAGCATCAATAAATTCCATTTGATAGGCGTGATGCTGAATTTGCGGAATGGAATCTTCAGGAAAAGTATTTGGATTAGCGTGATTTTTTGCAACTAAATCGGCATCAAAAAGATGAAAAGTGAACTTATCTTTCTCTAAAAACAGACTTCCATCTATTAACTCTTTCTTGAAAGTAACCTGATCGGGGAATTGACCTTTATTGATGATGAAGCCACTTTGAACATCGTTATGCTCATGAGCTACAGTTATTTGTACGGATGTGAATAAGACCAAAAGGAATGGTAAAAGCTTACGCATATACCCGATAGTTTCTCAGATTAGGTTTAAAAGACGGATATAAATATACGTCCGTTGTTTCAAACCTACCAATTCTTATCGGATATTATCCTTTCAATTCGCTTTTCTTTCCTTGGAATAATTCGAACTTGTGTAGTTTACACTCCAATTGACCGTTGAATAATTTGATGCGTCTGGTAGGTCTTAAACCGATGAATTTCAAGGCTTCTAAATTCCCACTGAAAATCCATGCTTCACAACCTGGATAATAGTGTTTTAAGTGTGTACCGATTTCTGCGTAGAAATCAACCATTTCTTCAGCATCTTCTAATCGTTCACCGTAAGGAGGATTCATGATAATCAATCCTGAATCAGCATTCCAACGTGTGTTTAAGAAGTTTTTGCGTTCAATTTCAATCACTTGAGATAAACCAGCTCGTTGCACATTATCTTCTGAAACGCGAACGGCACGTTGGTTTTTGTCTTTCCCGTAAATACCGCACTTGATTTGCTTTTCTTGCTCTTTAGCATCTTGCTTCACTTTGCGCCAAAGAGTAGGATCAAAATCATTCCAGTTTTCAAAGTTGAAAGTTCTAAATCTACCTGGAGCTCTGTTTCCAGCAATCATAGCCGCTTCAATCGGGAAAGTTCCTGAGCCGCACATCGGATCTAAAAAGTCGGTTTCACCATTCCAACCCGTCATGATGATAATACCAGCAGCCAAGGCCTCACTCAATGGTGCTTTGGTTTGTTGGGTGCGGTATCCGCGTTTAGCCAATGATTCGCCCGAACTGTTTAATGAAACAGTAAACTGGTTGTTGGCAACGTGAATCTCCAACATCAAATCTGGATCTTCAACATTAATAGAAGGTCGATCTCCGGTTTTCTTGCGGAATTGATCAACAATGGCATCTTTCATTTTCAATGCCACGTATTTCGAGTGTGTGAATTTATCGCTGAAAGCCGTGCTGTTGATAGCAAAGGTTGAATCGTTATCGATGTATTCAGACCAGTCTATTTTCTGAATTTCATCGTAAAGCTCATCTTCGTTGTTGGCTTCGAATTTGGCAATCGGTTTGAGAACGAATAACCCCGTACGAAGCCAGTAATTACAAGCGTAAAACTGTTCTTTGTTTACTTCGCACGAAACGGCACGTTTCAATTTTTCAATGTTGGTAGCGCCTAATTGCTCTAATTCTTGAGCTAAAACATCTTCAAAACCAAAATAGGTTTTAACAATAATCTCGAATGATTGCATGGCGCGAAAGTAATGCAGAAAGGCTTACAGATACTCGTCTAATTCGCCCAATCCTTGTCTGATGATTTCTATTTCATCATCTGTGCAGTTTACAATGGTAGAAGGGATGTTGTTTCCATAGCCACCATCAATCACCAAATCCACCTGATCCTTGAAGTTCTCATAAATCATGTATGGATCAGTTGTGTAATCAATGATTTCATCATCATCGTGGATGGATGTAGTAACAATCGGATTGCCTAGCATTCGGACAATCTCTCGCGGAATCAAATTGTCCGGAACACGAATTCCAACTTCTTTTTTCTTGTGCTTGTTGAAGACTTTTGGAACATTGTTATTCGCTTCTAATATGAAGGTAAAAGCACCCGGAAGTGCTTTTTTCATGATTCTAAATAATCGGTTGTCAAGCGGTTTGGTGTAATCGGCAAGGTGACTCAAATCGTAGAAAATCATAGCAAATTTGGCATCTTCAACAGGAATGTGCTTCAATTTTGCAATGCGTTCTACGGCTCTTTTTTTAGTGATATCGCAGCCCAATCCGTAAACCGTATCAGTTGGATAAATGATAACTCCACCATCACGAAGCACGTTAACAACACGTTGAATTTCTTCTGGATTGGGTTTGTCTGGATTGATGCGAATGAGTTCAGCTGCCATGATGTAAAATTAGTTGTTCTATTAGATGTAACAACTAAACTAGTCGTCAAGTTTATCCAATTCAGCAATTTGTTCGTCAATCATTTCGTTGATGATTTTCTTTTCTCTTGCCGATAAGTTATTGTCTAATTCAGACTGCTTTTTCAAAAACTTGAACATGGCTTTTTTCTTGATTTCATAGGCGATGAAAACCGTGTAATCAGATTCGTTGAAGTATTTCACTTCATCAATCTTTCTCAAATCAGCAATTTGAGTGTTCACGATTAACCGGCTTAAACTTTGAAATTTAGCAGTAATCTCAGATTTGTCTTCGTACTCGGTGCTTGACAAATAATCATCAGAAACCTCTTTGATACGGGTATTGATTTGACTGGCTAATTCTGATTTTGCGTGATGCGATGCTTTTTTCCAAGCAACTTGATCATCTCTACTAACGCCTTTTCCAACGGCTCTGAAAAAACGAGCGTTCGATTCGTATTTATTCCCAGTAAACGGCTCTTTCACCTTTTTTCCGAGTGGATTGTTTCCACATGACGCTAAAAATAGGAGTGGGAGGATAAATAAGTGAAGTCTGATTAAATTCTTCATGGTTGTTCATTTTCGGGATTCAATTTCCAAAATAATGCCAAAATCACTATTTAAGTTGAAAATTCATCAATTAAATGATGTTGTAACACATATCACACTCTATTTGAAAGATCAACAGCACTTTTGTAATTGAAATTAGAATTAACAAGATCAATATAAATGGAATTATGGGACTTTTAGATTTATTATTTGGCAACAGCAAGGCTGACGAAACGGTAAAAGAATTCATGGCTAAAGGTGCAGTTGTTATTGATGTAAGAACTCCAGCCGAATTTAAAGGTGGACACGTAAATGGAGCTAAAAACTATCCGTTGCAGTCTATCCAAAGCAAAGCTGCCGAATTGAAAAAAATGAGCAAACCATTGATTTTATGTTGTGCTAGCGGTAACCGAAGCGGACAAGCAACACGCATTTTACAAGCTCAAGGAATTGAGTGCGTAAACGGTGGAGGCTGGGCTCACGTGAAATCGGTTTTATCGAAATAACATGAACACGGTTATTCAAAAACTCAAAGAGCCTTGGGGCTTGATGAGGCTCATTCGTTTGTTGTTTGGGGTATACGTTGCCGTTGATGGCTACATGACTCAAAAGTGGATGTTTATAGGGTTGGGTTTGGTGGTTTTTATGCTACCAGCCATTTTGAATGTGGGATGCAATCCGTTAAGCAAAACGGCTAGTTGCAGTCCGGCAACAACAACCGCCAAACAAACCGATCCAGACGAAGTAGAGTTTGAAGAAATTAAATGATTTAGGATTGTGATAGGTAGAAAGCCGTCTTCAGTTTAACTGGAGGCGGTTTTTTGTTTTCTGTAAAGTTCGGTTGCCATAAAGATTTTCTATCCAGCGCAGCTGAATGAAAAACTATAATATGTCAACCTGAATGAGTCTAAGTATTTTAAAACTTGAAAAGTGATTTGAAAAAGAACCTGATTACCCTTGAAATAACATACACTGTAGTTAAGGTATTGTCGACCTTTTCCACAATTTCTATTTCATCATTATTTTCATTCTTATCTTCTTTCATATCCTACTTTAGTCTTAAGAATGTTTAGGAGTTCCTTATTTAATGAGTTGGTGCTTCCTAGTTCGTGATACTTCCCTTTGCTTGAATCATAAAGCTTCACTTCTTGATTACTTTCGATCAAAACAACGTTACCGAATGGAATATCTTCATGAGAGCCGTTGGTATTATTGAAAAATATACTGATGGAATCATTGTTCAAAGTGATGCTTTTAACCGATTTGTTGTATTCGAGATAAGTTCTAATTGACAAGTAGAAGAAAAGTATTCCAAAAATAAACGAGAGTATTTTTAGACTATCGAAGAAGCCTGTAATTATCATTAAGATAAAAGTAAGGTATAAAGTCAGCTTCTTAAGTTTTGGAATCTTGAAGTGATTGATAGTATAGTTCTTCATAGTTTTTAGTTGGTGCAAATTATGAATTAATCAAAAGCACCTTGACATATTATAGAAGTAGTTTTTCAGGAACTGAAATTAGTACTTCTTTATGGCAAGTGTCGGTAAAAAAATCAGATTTCTGAAGTTCGATTGTCATAAAGGTTTTCTATCCAGCGTAGCTGAATGAAAAACTATAATATGTCAACCTGCATTGTGCATGTGTTTGATATTTATACTTTTATGTTATCACAGATAACTAAACCTATGAAATTTAATATAGTCAGTTTAATGTTTTCACTGTTTTTTATTCTTCAAACAGTGAAAATTCAAGCCCAAGAAGTAGAAACCATAGCAGATAACTTATATCGATCAGAAGATTTAGAGGTTGATAGTTTAAATAACTTATTTGTATGTGGAATGGATGTAGGTATAGCCTATGTAGGAAAACTAGATACAGCTGGTCAAGTTGTTTGGTATAGTTTTTTTGATACGCTATTACTGCCAACACCTGGTGGAGAATCTAAGAGTTTCAGTTTTATACATTTATTAGCAGATGGTACAGGTGGAGTGTACGCTTTTGGACGTTATGAACATTGGTTTGATAAAGCAGCAGTGGTACATCTAAATTCAGATGGGGAGCTAGATTGGATTACTAATGAGATGCAATGTGATGCATTTACAATCTCAATTTCTACAGATATATTTTGGCAAACAGATAGTAACTTGTTTGTTGCTTCTTATGTTGAAAGGCCTAACGTAGAAGAATCAACGGTCTTTTATAAGTTAAGTAAATCAACAGGTGAAATTGAGAAAATGATTGAAGAAATAGGGTTGTCTATATTTTATACTACAGAGCACCCTTATTATGACAGCCAGTGGCACTTTCAAACATCAACTGGAATAGTTGGCGTGAATGAAGCTTTAGAAATAACCTATACAGATTATGGATTTACAAATGAAACCTACCCAGGAGACTGGGTGCTAAAGTCGGAAGACTATTATCTGCATATTAATCACGAAAACTTACCGGACTTGGGGAGTTTTGAGGTTTCAAAATCGTTTCTAGCAAAGTCAAGTAATGGTTTTGATATGAAAGATAGCATGAGAATACTTCCAAGTTTTATTTCAAGTTTAGATACATCGATTGCGGTTATAGGATATGTAGGAGCACAAAGTGTTATTTCATTTGCAAATTACTATGGCTTTGTTGTCTCTGGTGGAGCAAGTTGGGTATATAATGATACAACTCATTATGCTGTATGGTATGGCCAAGTAAATCCAGATAACGGTATAGTTGAAAGGGAGTATTACACGGAGCAGCTCAATAGCTATATAGCGCACAAAGTAGCAGTACAAGGAGGATATGCCTACTATTTAGAAAGTAGTTGGTATACTTCACGTATAAAAAAGTGGCAGTTAACCCCAATAGAATTTGAAACACAGGTAATATCTAGTGTCGAAGAACAATCTATTCAGCATAAAGAATTAAAAATATATCCAAACCCAACGGAGGGAGATGTTATCATTGAATTCAATACTAATGAAATACGTGAGGTTTCTATTTTCAACTTAACTGGGAATTTGGTTTATCGTACCAAAACTTCAAACAGTTCATTAAAGGTAAATTTAGCTCAATATCCAAAAGGCATGTATTTAATACATGTGGCAGATGAATTGCAACAGTATAGTGTTCAGAAATTGCTGGTTAAGTAAACGCCATACCATAAAGGTTTTCTATCCATCATAATAGGATGAAAAACAAATGATTGAAATAAAAAAGGCTCTGCATCGCAGAGCCTTTTTTGTTTTATTGAGTTGATACTTTATTAAGCATCAATATTTGCATACTTGGCGTTTTGCTCGATAAACTCTCTACGTGGAGGAACTTCATCACCCATTAACATAGAGAATACGCTATCAGCTTCAACAGCACTCTCAATGGTTACTTGGCGTAATGTTCTGAACTCAGGATTCATTGTTGTATCCCATAATTGCTCAGCATTCATCTCACCCAAACCTTTGTAACGCTGAATACCTACGCTGCTTTCGTTTCCTTTACCTTTCATTTCGGCAACCAATTGTTCGCGTTGCTCTTCATTCCAGGCATATTTCTGCTGATTACCTTTTTTAACAAGGTAAAGCGGAGGAGTAGCAATGTAGATGCAACCTTGGTCAACTAATTCACGCATGTGACGGAAGAAGAATGTCAAGATCAACGTTTGAATGTGGCTACCATCAACATCGGCATCACACATGATGATTACCTTATGATATCTCAAGTTGGTTGTATCTAAAGCTTTAGA
>CAJWSQ010000018.1 GCA_913045895.1 uncultured Flavobacteriales bacterium
TATCTAACGCCCTTTTAAATCATGGTCCGGTTAAAGTTTTTGCAGATAAAATTAATGAAGATGAAAATTATGATCAAAATTCAAAATTAAATATCGAAAGAGTTTCTGGATTTAGAATATTTAGAAAATATAGAAAAGCAAATTTAGTTAAAGAATTTATAGAATTAAATCAAATTAGAGCTGCTTTTTTTGAAATGTACAATGGTTGATGGAGCAGATATGAGGAAGCTGTTTTCACTAATCAAATAGGTATTATTGTCAATTTCCAGCGTAATACTACCAGAAGTGCATACGCAGAATGCGTAAAAATCCATTCTAAATGGTTTTTCGGGAAATTTAAAGAGGGCTTTACCTGTAGAAATGTAATATGAGTGGTTACAGTCTACACCGTAAAAGTTTAATGTTTCTTTTAAACTCGTGTACAATTTGACTGAGGTTTAGAATTGCTTCTTGCATCCATAGGTGAAAACTAAATGGTTGCGGTTACTTTAAATATTTATTCAAGATAGCTTCTTTTTGGCTGGGTATATCAGCTATTTGTTTTTCCAATTCAGCTATTTTGGTTTCAATCTGTTCTATTTCAGCAACGATCTTTTTTTGCTCGGAGATAGTTGGAAGATAGGTTTCAATTGAAATTAAATTTTTAACAGAAAGTCCTGGTTGAGCTGTACCGGTTGCATATTGGTTCAAATTCATAAACAATAGTTTATAATGCAACCAGATTGTATTTATATCATCTTTAGGATACGCAACTAATGCGTGCTCAGTAGCGTGAAATTTTCCTGAAACTAAATGTACATTGCCACATAAAGCTCCTTGTCGTCCAACTAATGAATACTGTCCTTCATTTGTAAATGTTTTGGTGTAACCTCTTAAACCGTTTCCTCCATAGCAAGGGTAAAGTTCTGGGCTAAAAGATTTACTTATATCACCTGCTTTTACAAAACTTCCTGCTTTTAATTCACAGATTTCATCAAATCTTTTTGGGGTACCATTGGAGTTTTTGAATTCAGATTCAATTTTAACTCTCAGATTTTCAATTTCCTCAACAGCTTTTTGCTCTTGCTTTTCCAAGGCTTCAATTTCAAAAACTATTTTCTGCTGAATGTCGAGCGGTGGGAGAGGGACTTTAATGTCCAATAGATTTTTTCTATTCAAACCACCTTGTGCTTGTCCTGTAATATTAGTTTTTAATAATTCTTGCCCTTTTTTTGAAAATAGTAAACTGAACAAAAACCTTTGATTTGAATTTTCGGTAACTCTCAAAAGAAATACGTGTTCGTTTATCATTGAACTTTTATAACCCAAATCTTTTGACCTAAATAATGCAACCTTTCCTGTTAATGCTCCATCCTTGCAAATAAGAATGTCTAAATCTCTTAATTTGCCTTTACTTGAAGAGTTGAAAAAATCAGTAGGTATAAATTTCAGGTTATTTTTATTAGTAGAAATTCGACCGTTAAGGCCAATGTGTTCTCCACCTATGCTTGGTATTCCATCTAAATATTCACCAACACCACCTTTGGGTCTGCTACCACTTTCAAGAATTTCTAATACTTGTGAGAGTTTAACTTGCTCCCACTTACTCTCAATTGCTACTTTTTTTTTAGCCGAGAGTGAAATATTCTTTTCAAAATCTACACGGTCAAAAGTGAGCATATCAACCAAGTTCTGGTAGCTTACATTTTTGTGCAGGTTTTCAGGAAGGTCTAAATCGTACTCTCCTAAAAAGGCTTTGTATATGTATGTGCTTGTTTTTTCAGGATTGGTAAAGCTTTCGGCATCATACAATTGGGTACATTCATCAATACTTTTGCTTCGTTGTATTGGGTGTATTCCTTCGCTGCCTCTACGGTTACTGAATTCATAACCCAAAAAACGCTTCTCTTCGTTTTTCTCCCCCGTTTTTACTAAAACCAATTTTTGAGGGTAAGCCAAAATGAAATACAGCAGCTTATTTTGCTCAATAGCTAAAATGTTGTTCCTAAGTTCGGTTTCGTTTTTGGCTTTTATTTTCTTAGTGTATTCCTTATAAATTTCGTGTTGCTCAATATTGGTGTTGGGTGACTTTTGCAACAGCGTTTTATAGTCTTTAAATGAAATGGTATCCCAAACATGAGCAACATATTTTGCTATTGGGGTTTCAACACCATTTATTGTTAAGTCTTGTAGTGAAACAAAACATTTTTTAATGGCTTCTTCTATATTGTAAGCATCAGCATTATTTCTACGTCTTAAGAATAATGTAACTGTGTTGGTTCCAGTGGCCATAAATGTATTTGAACCAAATTCAGCAATGCCTAAAATTTCGAAATGTTTTAGAAGTATTTCTCTTGTTTGGGTGTAAATACCTGTATTGCTCAGAATGCTACTTGGCAAAATGATACCAGCAACACCACCATCTTTTAATAATTGCTTGGTTCGCTCAATAAACAAACATTCTATTTCAGAGCTTTGGTCGGTCAATCGGTTATACAAATCAAAACCTACTTTGGCTTTTTCTTCATCCATTAAACCTTTGAAGGCTGAAACCGAATAAGGTGGGTTTGAAATAATAACATCAAATTGCTTGTTATCTTGCGGATAGGTTTTATCCACTTCTTTCAATAAATCCTTGTACTCTTTTGCTGTTTCAAAATCTCCTAAACCATCACCGTGTATAACTTTAGCTAAGCCATCTCCATGCAAGTAGCAACTTACTTTTGCGGTTTTTACCAAGCGGTAATCTTTTTCAATACCATAAACATATTTCTCAGCCCAATCGAATTGCACTCTTTGAAAGCCATCAATTTGTTTTCTTGTTTCGGGTTTAAATTTTGAGAGCTCTAGTTTATCGAGGTATTGTTGTATAACCTCCATTGATTCCGTTAAAAAATGACCACTTCCAGCGGCATAATCAATTATATTAGGTAGTAAATCATGTTTATTACCTGAATCAATTTTTTTGGCCGTAATTTCAAGCAAGGGCAAAGACTTAATAACAAAACGAGCAATAGGGACTGGTGTGAAAAACTGTCCAGATTCTTGTTTTAAGCCTGTTGTTAAGAGTAATTCAAAGAAATCACTTAGAAACTGCTGACGATAGTTGTAGCGTAACTGATATTCCTGTAGTAGTTGAACAACTTCTTTAACAACTTTGGCATTTTCTTCAAAAGAATCATCGTCAAAGACCTCTTTAATGGCAAATTCATTGTTCTTTTTGAGACGTATCTCAGTTAAAATTTGCTTGAATTCTTCTTGATATTTCGTGTCTATAGACGCAAATCGTTTATCCAGTTGGTCATCACTTACATCTGTTACATTTTTTTCTAAAAGCTCTCGCATTCCTTTACCATAAAGGTCTGTAAGTCTTTTTTGAAATGATATGTGATTGTCTTTACCTTCAAGCCATTGAAATTCTAATTCATCTTCTTCATCTTTAGAATATTCATCAACAATTTTGCAAAGGAAAAGTGTAAATATTTTATTGAAGGCGTTGGGTTTGTCAGAAACAACGTTGTGTCTAAGTATTTCTAAAAAGCGATTGAAAATAAAACTACTATCTTCTTGCTTTAATGCCTTTAAATCATTTTTAGTGAGTGCCTTACTTTGAAATTCATAAGGAGTAACCCAATTTTCAAAAATCCCATTGGTTTTAGGCAGTTTATTCCAACGTTCATAAAAATCTTTTACATTTCCTGCTTGACGATAATCATCTTCAATTTTTACAATGACATTTTTGTATTCAACTGTGTTTTCTTGGAATTGGGATGTATAAAGAACAATGATATCAGCATTTTTATCTTGTTGGAAATAGGTAAAAAGTTGCCCACCATTTTTTTCTAAGTTCTTATTTTCTTTTTCAAATTCTTTTCCCCAAGTTTTGCACTCAATCATCATATAAGCATTGCCATCGTTGCGCGTAACCAAGATGTCTAATCTGCCACTTGTATTTCTTCCTGAAGGGTAAGTTTTTTCTAGAACAATATTTTGAGGTTGGTAACCTTTTTCAAGAAGTCTATCAATGCACTCAAAGACTACCCAATTTTCAGCTTGCGAAAAATTTTGTGTGGTTTTGCTCTCAGCAATAATTTTAGTGCCGTAGTTGAAAACGGAATTTTTAAAATCAACTTCTATGGTATAATCATTATACCTCTTATGAAAAATACCTAAAGCGTTTTCTTTGGGAGTAAATCCTAATGCTATTATGAAGTTTTTGTATTTCATTAGAATTTGATTTTTCCTTGTTTCACATTCTTGTTTCTTACGTATTTAGATTGATTTTCAGCAACTGCAAAAACAGCATCTGTACACTCGTATTTGTGTGCCTCTTCTACTAACATTTCAGCAACGTAGAAGTTTTTCAATTCTAAATAGTCCATTTCTAGGAAATCGGCAAGAGTTTCTAAACTTGCATAAGGAAATTTCTTTTTTCCGTTTTCAATTTTAGATATATCGGTCATAATAATCCCAAATACTTGCCCAAACTCACTCTGGTTTAAGCCTCTCTTTGTTCTTTCAGTTCTCAAAAACTCTTTAAAAGTTGCCATTTTAGTTACTTGCCCGTATTCAACTTGCCAATAAGTAGCAAATTTATCAGAATTCTTGAGTTTTGGTAGCTAATTGATGGTAATTATCAACAGAATTGATTACTAGCTTACAATGTTTGTGGGTAATATTTTTTCTTCAACCAAAAGGCTACTTTCACCAAGAGGATTAAAGCTGGAACTTCAACCAACGGGCCAATAACACCAGCAAAAGCTTCACCAGAGTTCAACCCGAAAACGGCTATTGCAACAGCAATGGCTAATTCAAAATTGTTGCCAGCAGCAGTAAAAGCAATAGATGCGTTTTTGTCGTACGGTGCGCCCATCCATTTGCTCAACAAGAAGCCAATTCCAAACATGATGACGAAGTAGAATAGGAGGGGAATGGCAATGCGAATCACATCCATTGGGATTTGCACAATCAACTCACCTTTGAGGGAGAACATCACAACGATGGTAAACAGCAACGCGATGAGCGTCATGGGTGAAATGGTTGGGATGAATTTGTTTTTGTACCAGTCTTCGCCTTTGATGTTGACCAAAATCAATCGACTTAGGAAACCTGCTAAAAATGGAATTCCCAAATAGATTGCTACACTTTCGGCAATGGTTGCAATAGAAATATCTACGATTGCTCCTTCGTATCCAAATAATGGAGGCAATTTGGTAATGAATAACCAAGCATAAAAGCTGTAACCGAAAACTTGAAAGATGCTGTTTAAAGCAACCAAACCAGCTCCATACTCGCTGCTTCCTTTGGCTAAATCATTCCAAACCAAAACCATGGCGATACATCTTGCCAAGCCAATTAAGATTAGCCCGATGAAATATTCAGGGTAATCGTGTAAGAAAATCAAGGCTAGAGAAAACATTAAAATTGGACCAACAATCCAGTTTAGGATTAATGAAATAGATAGGATTTTAACGTCTTTAAAAACCTGAGGCAAGAGTTTGTAATTCACTTTAGCCAATGGAGGATACATCATTAAAATCAAACCAATAGCGATTGGGATATTGGTTGAACCACTACTGAATTGATTGATGAAATCAGGAGTGCTTGGGAAAAAATATCCGATTCCAACACCAATAATCATGGCTAGAAAAATCCAGAGGGTAAGGTAGCGGTCGATAAATCCGAGTTGTTTCATATTTGTTCGGCAACTTTAGAGAAAACGTACAACATTTCAGAGGCGATTTTCATTGAGCAGTTTGAATATGCTATTTCTTCTTGGCTTGTATTGTCGTATTTTTTTGGATCATCGTAATACAAGGGGAATCGGGCACTAGCTCCAGGAATAAACGGGCAATTTTCATCAGCATGATCACATGTCATAACAGCTGCAAAGTTCTCTTTTGGGTTTTCATCAGCATCGTACAATTTAGAATACATCAAGAGTGATGTAGCGTCTTCGCTAGATGAGATTTTATACTTGGGGTTATTAAAATCATTGTTTGTGGCAATTTCAAAACCCTCTTTTTTTAGCTCACCAACCGCTCTGGTGTTAAAGCTTGTAACTTCAGTTCCACCCGAAAAACAATTCACTGGAATTTGATAAAAATCGGCAGCAGTTTGTGCCCAAATTTGTGCCAACTGACTTCTTCTTGAGTTGTGTGTACAAACAAAAGTCAAGTTGATTTCATTCTTGTTATTGTACTGTTCAAGAATGTAGTTTATAAGAGGCTTAAGAAGATTCCTTCTATCAGCATCGATTGGCTTGTGCTTAGCCTGATCGATGCTGTTGTAAAGGTTATTTAATATTGACAGCGTAAGTTCCATTCGATTAATTAGGGGGTTAACAACAACCTGTTTCGGGTTTGCAACCAGATTGTAAATCAGAGAGTTTTACTTTGGGTTTGTTGGGCTTTTCGCCTGGCTTTTCTGCGTAAACAGAAATACTGAAAATGCCTGTTTTCTGATTTTTGAAATCAGTGATTTCTTGTTCAGAGAGGTATTTCTCCAGGATATCATCTGGAATTACAATCGGCTTCTCTTTTTGGATGGTGATCTTTGTAAATCCGGTGTCTTTAATTTGTTGGATATACTCGTTTTTTTGAATGGCACCAGCTACACAACCAGCATACATTTCAGCATCGCTTCTTAAGGCTTGCGGCAATTCACCAACCAAAACAATATCCGAAATACTGAAGTGTCCACCAGGTTTTAGTGTTCTGTAAATCTCACTGATAACCTGAGGTTTGTTGGGAACCAAGTTCAATACACAGTTACTCACGATAACATCGGCAACATTATCGTTTACTGGCATGTTATCGATATCACCTTCGCGGAACTCCACATTGTTGTAGCCCATTTTTTCAGCATTTGATCGGGCTTTTTGAATCATAATTGGAGTAAAATCAATACCAATTACTTTTCCTTCAGGTCCGGTTTCGTGTCTAGCCACAAAGCAGTCGTTTCCAGCTCCTGAACCTAAATCAATTACCGTATCACCTTTTTGAATTTTAGCAAAAGCGGTAGGGAGTCCACAACCCAAACCTAAGTCGGCATCTTCAACGTACCCTTCGGTTTGAGAATAATCATCCATCATGATGTTATAAATCTTGTTGGATGGAGTTGTAGCACCACAGCAAGAGGAAGCATTTTCAGCTTTTCCTTGTTCAGCGATTTTAGCGTAGCGCTCTTTTACAATGTTTTTTAAATCTTCTTCGGTTTTCATAACTCAAATGCTTTATTGCAATATTGCGATGATTTGTTTCAAATTTTTTTAGCAGCACTTATTGGTTGGAGAGAACTGGTTAAATAAATCGTTGAATTCAGCTTTTATTTCTTCCCAACGCTCAGCATTGATACAATAGTTGATGCTTGTACCTTCAATGCTGCCTTGAATAATTCCAATAGCTTTTAATTCTCTTAAATGCTGACTGATGGTGGCTTGTGCTAATCCCAATTCTTGAACTAAATCTCCATTGATACAAGCATTGGTTTTCAGTAAATATTGGATGATAGCAATGCGTGCAGGATGTGCCAATGCTTTAGCTGTTTTTGCTAAATCGTTTTGCACCTCTGTAAATAAATCTGATCTAGTAACTCCCATAATGATTGCTTCATTGCAATATTACGATTAAATGTGAACAGAAAACAAAAAAGCCGTTCTCTTTTTAAGAACGGCTCCTAGTAAATTCTGAGTTTGGGGTCAGAACTTAGTTTACGATAATCGGTAAATTTCCATTACCTCTTTTAATATGTCGTTGTCGTGAATTTCAAGATCAATCAGTTTTCCTGTTTTGATATCGAAAACCCAACCATGCACATGAATCTCGCGGTCAAGAGCTGCCTTTTGGAAAACAGCTGTTTTAATTACGTTTTTACATTGCTCAACAACGTTTAACTCAACTAAACGCTTGTACTTCGCCTCTTCATCGGCAATACCGTTCAATTCTTCTTTGTGAGTTCTGTATACATCGCGAATGTTTCTCAACCATGGATTCAAGATACCCAAATCGGCAGGCTCCATAGCTGCTTTAACACCACCACAGTAGTAGTGCCCACATACAACTACGTGATTTACTTTTAAGTGTCCAACAGCATACTCAATAACAGACATTGAGCTTAAGTCTGTGTTTGGAACCATGTTGGCAATATTTCTATGAACGAAAGCTTCACCTGGTGAAACTCCCATTAATTCTTCAGCGGTAACACGGCTGTCGGCACAACCGATGTATAAAATATCGGGGCTTTGGCCTTTAGATAGGTTTTCGAAGTAATTAGCATCAACGTCTAATTTCTGCTTTACCCAGTCTTGATTGTTGTCAAAGATTTGCTTTAAATCCATCTTTTTGGTTTTATTGATTGATAAATTACCAAGCCACAAATTAACAGTCTTTTTGCTTAGATACAAACCCAAACTCTTTTCTAACTCCGGTACAGCTAACGTTGTCAGTATATGTATCTAAAATCAGAATTATTGACTGAAAATGAATTCAATACAGTTGAATAACACAATGATAATGTTAGTGATATGATCTGAATTCTATATTTTTACTCAGGTTTAAATAACCATTTTAAAGCCGTATTTAGAAAGTCATACTATACATTCATTGAATAAACATGAACCTCCTATATATCATATCTAGTACTACATTTAGCATCACAACACTAGAGTTTATACTTATTATCTCGGTAACCTTGTTGTTGGGATATATCCTTATCAGTTACCTTAAAAGATTATCTAGAGAGAAAAACATTCTTCCTCATACAAAATCAAACGATGATCACACCAAGCTTTTGTTGGAGTCAACCACTGAAGGTGTTTTTTGGGTAAACACAAAGGGAATAACAACCTACATCAATCAGGCAGCACTAGAAATGCTTGGTTTTGAGAAAGAGGAAATCATTGGGAAGTCAATTCATGAAATCATTCACCACAGCTATTCCGATGGATCCAAGTATCCTGTTAAATCATGTCCCATGTTTAAGGCATATGATACAGGTGAAAGTTTCAAAGTGGAAAAAGAGGTGCTTTGGCGAAAAGATGGAACATCATTTCCTGTTGAGTACGCATCAACTCCCATCAGAAACAAGGGTGTTATTATAGGGTCGGTTGTTTTGTTTCATGATATATCTGAAAGAATTCGCCATCAAGAAGATTTAATTCAACGTTCATATAATCAGGATCTAGCTTTTCAGATAGGGAGAATTGCCTATTGGGAAATGAATTATGAAAATAATTTCTTGGTACTGAATGATCAATTTTACGAGCTATTAGAAACAAATAGCATTGAACAAAATGGATATATTATTCATGCCGAAAAGTATGTTAAAGAGTTTGTAGTTGAGTCGTTTCACGGGGCCTTTATGACTGAGCTTGAGGAAAATTTCAATCGATCGAAATCTAAAACGAGAGATTTTAAATATCAGCTAAAAACGGCTAAGGGGAATATTTTGGAAGTCTTTGTGAGGTATACTCTAAAGGATAGTGGACCCAACAATAAAGTAGCATTTGGTGTAATTCAAGATGTTACTGAAATTAATAAAGTGGAGAATGAGCTGATTTTAGAAAAAGGAAAACTAGAAGCAATCTTAAACTCATCATCAAATGCCATTATTTCTGTAAATGAGCAGGGAGAAATACAATCATTCAACCCATCAGCAGAACGTATTTTTCAATATTCAAGAAATGAAATTTTAGGAGAGAGTGCATTAACATTGATGTATGGCGAACTGCACGAAAAATATGCAAGATTCTTGTATGAGGTTAAGCAGAATGGTGATGGTGAATTTGTTCAGAATCAAAAACTAGAATACAAAGGAATACGGAAATCTGGAGAGGTATTCCCAATGGAAGTAGAATTCAACGAAGTTAAGTTAGCTGGAGGTTCTATTTACACGGCAATTGTTGAAGATATTACCAAGAAGAAAGAAGTAATAAAAGAGTTAAAAGAGTATACCACTCGTTTAGAGATAGCTTCAAAAGCTGGTAGAATTACCGTTTGGGAATTGGAAATAAATCCAGATGATTTGGATCATTCGGTTATACATGTTGAGAATTTCAATAGAGATGGAAATCGAATACCAGTTTCAACTGAAGAGTTTATCAATAATGTTTTACCTGAGGATAGAGACATAGTAAGATCAGCTATGACTGATACGGTTCAACATGGTAAAGAATACAATATCAACTACAGAATAAATTTGGATGGAAAGGTTAGTTACCATCATTCAAGAGGAATATTAATTCGTGATGAAAACGATCAGCCCGTTAAGGTTATTGGGGTTTATCAAGACATAACCAACATTAAGGAGGCAGAGGCTGAAATCCGCCAGAATACACATCGTTTAAAAGTGCTTTTTGATACGTTGCCACTTGGTATTCGTTTGGTAAACAAACAAGGTCAGGTGCTAGATAGTAATCCGGTGAGTGATCGGATTTTAGGAGTTACCAGAGAAGAGCACTTACAGCATGAAATCACTTCAGATTTTTGGGGTGTTTACCACTTAGACGGAACCAAAGTAAAGCAAGAGGAATATCCCTCTATGCGGGTTCTGAAGGAAGGTAAAGTAGTTCGAAATGTAGAATTGGTTGTTCAAAGACCAACGAAAAACATTGTGATTAATGTTAGTGCTGCTCCGTTAAGTGATGAAGTTGGCGGTGGTACCATTGTAGTTTTTGAAGATATTACGCAGAGAAAAATCACGGAACGTCTCATTAAAAATGAGCAAGATAAATTCAGGTTTTCGCTTGAATCTATGGGGGCTTATTATTGGATTATTGATATGGAAAAACATACCATTGAGTTTGATTCAGATAAGTTATCCAATCAACTTGGATACACTGACTTTCCTAGCGGTCTAACAGAATATGCGGAATTATTAAATCATGATGATCGAAATGTAGCCTCTGAGAATTACAAAAATCATATTGAGGGTAAATCTAAATTGTATCGTGCAGAATACCGCATCAAAAACAAAGCAGGTGAATGGGTTTGGATTTTGAATATTGGTAGAGCCATTGAAAAGAATAGAAGTGGAGAAGTGATTAAAGTAGCTGGAATAACCATAGATATTTCAGACCAAAAACAGCTAGAGAAAGAGTTAGTAAAAGCTAAAGAAGAAGCCGAAAAAGCAACACAAGCCAAAAGTAGTTTCTTGGCCAGAATGAGTCATGAAATTAGAACGCCCATGAATGCTATCATAGGGTTAAGTCACTTGGCTTTAAAAACTGATTTATCAGATAAGCAGTTTGATTACCTCTTTAAAATCAATTCATCAGGAAAATCATTGTTGGGAATAATCAATGATATTTTAGACTTTTCAAAGGTTGAATCCGATCAATTCGGTTTGGAGATAATTCCGTTCGATTTAGAGAACTTATTTCAAGAACTAGCTCATGTTGTAACCTACAAGGCTCATGAAAAAGACCTCGAATTGGTTATGGGTATCGATAACGATGTACCGCTATCATTAATCGGAGATCCACTCAGGCTCAAGCAAATTCTCATCAATTTAGTAAACAATGCCATTAAATTCACTCATGTAGGAGAAGTAGTTGTTCATGCTAGTTTCTTAAGAGAAAGTGAAAATAATATCACCCTTCAGTTTGATGTAAAAGATACCGGAATTGGAATTCCAGATTCTAAAAAAGACAAACTCTTTCAGTCGTTTTCACAAGTTGATAACTCAACAACCAGAAAATATGGAGGTACTGGATTGGGACTTACCATATGTGAGAAGCTTACTCATTTAATGGGAGGTGAAATTTGGTTTGACAGTGAGCCGAATAAAGGCTCTGTATTTAGTTTCACTATCCAAGTACAAAAGGATAGCCACCAAAAGAAAGATGCTTTAAATGCCAGCAATAAGCTTACTGGGCTAAATGTATTGGTTTGTGATGATAATGAAACCTCTAGAACTGTAATTCGGGGAATTCTTGAAAGTTTTTCATATAAAGTAACCACAGTATGTTCTGGTGCTGAAGCTATTCGAGAGTTAGAAGAATCGCAAGAACCTTATGATTTGGTTTGTATGGATTGGAAAATGCCAGAAATGGATGGTATTGAAACAGCCCAGCTTATCAAATCGAATCCTAAGATTAAGAAAACGCCAACCATCATTATGGTAACGGCATACGGAAAAGAGGAGATTTATAAGAAAATCGAAGAGTTAGATCTTTCAGGAATTGTGGTTAAGCCAATCAGTCACTCCATCATGTTCAATACCATTATGGAAACCTTTGGTCATCAACATTATCAGATTGAATATTCGAGTAAGAAAAATAAGTATGATGAAGCTGATTTAAAGCAATTGAAAGGCACGCATGTATTGCTGGTAGAAGATAATGATGTAAATCAACAAGTTGCTTTAGAGTTGATTGAATACACGGGGTGCTTAGTAGATATCGCGCACAATGGAAAAGAAGCCGTAGAGTTGGTTGCTCAAAACCCCGAGAAATATGAACTCATTTTCATGGATATTCAAATGCCCGTGATGGATGGTTTTGAAGCCACTCGCTTGATTAAAGAAATGGAATCTGCTAAACACATTCCAATTATTGCCATGACAGCTGATGTGGTTAGTGGCAACCAAGATAAAGCTGTAAAATTTGGTATGAATGGGTTTATCTGCAAGCCAGTGAACCCCGATGAATTGTATGCAGAAATGTTTACTCACTTAAAAGGTGAAAATCTAGATCAATTTCAGAATTTAGAGGTGAGCATTCCAGTAGACGAGTTGAATTTGAAGTTAAATACTATTGATACTGTAGATGGATTAAAGCGCGTAAACGGAAATGCTAAAACCTATTTGAATTTATTGGAGCGTTTTTTCCAAAACAACGAGAAAATTACTCATGATTTGGAGCAAGCGTATTACGATGAAGATTACGAAAAAATCTACCGATTAATTCATACGCTCAAGGGAACTTCTGGAACTATTGGGGCTAAAAGCTTACACAATGCAACTCAAAACTTTGAAAATCAAATTATAGATAAAATAGAGTTATTTGAAACTGAGTTTCCTAATTTTCAAACAGAATTGTTGAAAGTGCTTGAAGAAATTCAAACCGTAAATTTTGATGAATTCCAAAAGAATGACACACCATTGAAAAGTCAGATGGAAGTAAAGGATCAACTGAAGGAACTTAAAAAGTTAATTCGAGATAATGATTTTAAAGCCAAATCCTTTTTCTCTGAAATGAAAGATGGTGTTGATGTAGCTATGAACAAATCTGAATGGAATCAATTAGAATCTGCCCTAAACAATTTTGACTTTGAATCTGGTTTGCAACATGTTTCAAAGATTATTGATCAATCTAATCCTAATTAAAACACTGTGGACAAGAATGCTAGAATATTAATTATAGATGATTCGCCTGAGAATATAGAAGTGCTTGGCGAACTATTAAAACATTACGATAGGATAGTAGCAACCGATGGCGAAAAGGGAATTCAGTTAGCACAAAGAAAACCCCAGCCAGATTTAATCTTGCTTGATATCGTAATGCCAGGAATGAGTGGTTTTGAAGTTTGCAAAGAGTTGAAAAAACTCGAGTCAACAAAATCAATTCCTATCATTTTTATCACTTCTAAAAACGATAGAAGCGACATATTAAAAGGGTTTCAAATTGGAGCTCAAGATTTCATAACTAAGCCATTTGATTCAAGAGAACTGATTGCTCGCGTTAAAACCCAATTGGAATTGGTCTTCAATCGTAAAAAATTAGAAGCCATTAACGATTGGCTTGAGGAACAAGTAATGCTCAGAACTCAAGAGTTAATCGATACCAATAAAAAGCTCATAAACGCCAACAATGAACTGAGACATTTAGATGCCTCAAAAGCTGAATTTTTAAAATTGATCAGTCATGAAATTAGAACTCCTTTAAACGGTATTTTAGGGTTTTCTCAAATCATTAAAGATTCAGTAAAAGATAGCATGGTTACTGATATGATTGACATGTTGGATGAGTCATGTAAACGCTTGGAAGATTTCTCGTATCGAGCTTTAGACATTTCAACCTTAAAGATCAAAAAAGAGAAAGCCATTTACCGTGTTAAAACAGATGTTGTTGATTTGGTAAATCGGATTATTGAAGAGGAAAAGAATGCTATTTCATGTAAGAAGTTGAAAATTAATATTCATACTGTTGGCCAGATATATCAGCCTGAATTGGATCCCAATTTCTTACACAAAGGATTATTCAATGTTATCGATAATGCGATTAAATTCTCCTCAGAAAATGGAGAAATCGATATCGAATTGATTTTTGAAGATCGGTTTAGGTTTAGAATAACAGATCAAGGAAAAGGATTCAATGAAATAATGCTCACTGGACTTTCTTTTATGGCATCAGGCAATCACGTAGATCAAAATCCGGGTTTGGGTTTATACCTATCTGCCTTAGTAGCTAGGTCGCACGATGGAGATTTATCATACGGAAACAACCCCGTAAAAGGAGCGTGGGTAGAAATGGAATTTCCTAACAAATAAAAAAAGGGTCAGTTTTATGCTGACCCTTTTTGCTTTTTTATCTCGTTGGAGCGTTTTTGTGAATTAACTTCTCAGCTTTCAATTCAGCCCATAAATCTTGAGGGATTTGCGTATTGAAAGAAACAACATTTTCAATTGGTTCGTGCGCTTTTCTAGCACCCGGAATAACAGATGATACTGCCTCAGGAGCCATACAAAATTGCAGTGCTAAAGTGCGTAAGTCAACGCCATGAGCGTTAGCTATTTTTTCAATTTTAGCTCGCTTTTCTTTAAATCCATTGGGAATAGTTCCTCCGTAGTTATAGCGATCAGCACCCGCTAAAAATCCATTGTTTAAAGGAGAACCAACAACAATAGAATTTCCTTTTTTCTCGCATGCTGGGAATAACTTTTCAATAGATTCTTCATGATCTAGCAAGGTATACTGACAAGCAGCCAGATGAACATCAGGATCACTTACTTCTAAGGCTTTTAAAATAGGCTGAATGGTATTAACACCCATTCCCCAACCTTTAATGATACCTTCTTCGCGCATTTTTACCAGTTCAGGCATGGCGCCTTTTGCAGCTTGATCGAAATATGATTCCCAATCGTTTTTCATATCTCCATTATCAGGCGATAAATCATGAATAAACACCAAGTCGATTGAAGAAATCCCCAATCGTTGTAAGCTATCTTCCACAGATCTTCGGGTTGCCGAAGCCGAATAATCGTATTTATAATCGAAAGAATCGGGTTGAGCCCAAGCTGTTTTAGCTGGTTGAGGTGCAGCGGTTAAAATACGTCCCACTTTAGTAGATAAGATGTATTCTTCTCTGGGTTTGCGATGTAGCAAATGCCCAAAACGTCTTTCACTTAATCCTAAGCCATACCAAGGTGAAGTATCGTAAAAACGCATTCCAGCATTCCACGCGTTGTTTAAAATGGATAGCGCCTCATCGTCTTCAACCAATAAACCATTGGTTCCACCAAGCGGAGCACCACCTTGTCCGTATCTGTATTTAGGTCGCCATTTGCCACCTTTGGTTGCTGACGATTGAATGATATTTTCTGGAGACAGTGTTGTGTTTTCAATTTCTTTTTGAGCAGCCATCAAATAAGGTGAAACGGCAATTCCAGCTAAGCCAGTTGCAGCTTGATTGATAAACTTTCTACGAGAAGCCATATGATTGATTTTATTGAATATTAAACATGTTTGAGGCTTCAAAGTTGAGAAGTATCTATTGCTTTAATCAGTAGATAAGTATCAGTTTTTGGTAGATAGTAATGATTGGGTTTAGGAATGTGTTAATTGTATGGAATAGATTTGTAATCTACACCCAATCAAGTTTAATCACTTCACATACTTCGATAAAAACCCATCCTTGTAAGCTCTTCCAATTGGGATTGCTGCATTATTTTCTAGAGTAATTTGGTTACCTGAGACTTTTAAAACCTTGGATAGGTTCACCAAATACGATTTGTGAACTCGAATAAACTGAAAGGAATTTAGCTTTTCTTCCCACGAGCTCAAGGTGTCATTAGAGAGTAATTTCTTTTCATCAGATAAATGCAGCTCTGTGTAATCCATATCCGATTGGATATAAAGCACATCATCACTATTTGTCTTAATGTAATCGTATCCTGATTTGATAAAGAAATCTAAGCTGTTTTTAATGAGTTGATGCTCTGTTGATACATCCACTTTAGAAACTGCTGATGCGAAACGCTCAAATGAAAATGGTTTCAATAAATAATCAACCACATTCAATTCATAGCTCTGAACGGCATAATCAGAAAATGCTGTTGTTAGTATCACCGCTGGTGGATGAGGTAGTGTTTTTAAAAAATCAATTCCTGATATTTTGGGTAAGTGGATATCCAAAAAAATAAGATCTATAGCATTAACTTTTAAATAGTCTAAAGCCTGAATGGCATCTGAAAAAGTCTCTTTAAGCTCTAAAGAACCAATATCCGAAATGTATTTTTTTAATACACGTTGAGCAGGAGCTTGATCTTCTATGATGATGCAACTTTTCATGCCTGATTTTTTAATTGGAGCTTCAGAGAGACTTTGTAGAATCCATCAGTATTTTCTATGTCTAATTGATGTTGATTTGGATAAATAAGTTCCAATCGCTTCTTTACATTTTCTAAGCCAATTCCATGAGAAAGTGAATCCGTGTTTGATTCGTTGGAGTAAGAGTTGGAACAGGTAAAGATGAAATTACCAGTATCATCTAGGTTCAAATTAATATCGATTTGGATATTGTCACTTTGGCTAGAAGTACTGTGTTTGAATGCATTTTCAATAAATACGGAAAGTATCAAGGGAGCAATTTGAAAGCCTTGTTCTGTGATGTTTATTTGCAAATTCACGTCACCTCGGTCTTCTAATTGGAGCTTACTTAGATTGATGAAATTTTCCAGTTGCTCAACTTCTTTTTTAAGAGGTACATATTCAGCCTGACAATCGTAAAGCATATATCGAAGTACACCAGATAATTCTAAAATAATCTCAGGAGTTTTAGGTGATTGCTCCAGTGCATATGCATACAGGTTGTTTAAGTTGTTGAAGAGGAAGTGCGGGTTTATTTGTGATTTCAAATAGAGTAGTTGGCTTTCTTTAACAGTAGACTGTAAAGCTTCAACTTCTCTTTGCTTAGTAAGTGCATCCCAAGCGAATTTGAAACCCGTAAGTATGGTGATGATTGGAAGAAGTTCAATCAGATTATATATGATTCCAGGGAAGCCCTTACCACGAGTATCAGGAAAAAAGATTTGCTCCAATACCAGTTCCTCATTAATGATAACAAGTCCAATTACAATCAGCACTCCAATGAAAAAGGGAATTGGCTTTTTCTTGTATAAGAATTTGGGAAGTAGGAAGTAATTGATAAAAAGGCCTGCAATGGAGTAATTCAAGAAAAAAGCAACTTCCCATAAATCAACTTGAGCATGTAGTTTGTGGTGATTTGAGCGATCAAATGAATAAAATACAAACACCAAAATATGGAGAATAAGTTGAAATGCAATCTCTGCTATATTTCGTTTAGAATTCTTGTTGTAAGTCATATTCACAAGTCAAAAGTAGATACAATCATAGAGTTGATTCAATTAAATCGGTGAACGACAGATTTCAGAGGCTATACAACTCAAATTGTTATAGAATCCTAAAATTAATGATTTGATTTGCAGTTCAAAGGTTAAAAAATGTCGTTTACCTAAGTTCATTTTTTATTTAATCAGACTCATATATTCTTTGCATCATTAAATTAAGAATCGATGCAATTCAACCTCAAAACAGTAATCTTAGGGTTACTCATTTTAGTCACGTCTCCTGTTATAGCTCAACAATTTATCATTACAGGTAAGGTAATTGAACCAGGTGGAAGTCCAGTTCCATTTGCCACCGTAGCCTTGGTAAGTAGCAAAACTCAGGCGTTGCTTACAGGAACCACAACAACCATGGAAGGTGATTTTGAAATAAAAACAGATTCTGTTGATATTCAAATACAAGTGAGTTTCATGGGGTATGAAAAACAAACAATAACAGAAATTTCATTCAAAGGAAAAAGAGCATCACTTGGCACCATTACACTTCAAACAAATGCTGAGGTTTTAAATGAAGTTGAGGTTGTGGCTGAAAAATCATCTGTTGAGTTTAAGCTAGATAAAAAGGTATTTAACGTTGGTTCTGATATTGCCAACACAGGGCTTGGAGCAATGGATGTGTTGAATAATGTGCCTTCTGTTAATGTGGATATTGAAGGCGAGATATCACTAAGAGGTAGTACCGGAGTTCAAATACTTATCAATGGTAAGCCATCTGTTTTAGCTGACGAAGGTGCTAATGCATTATCATCTATTCCTGCTGAAGACATTGAGCGCATTGAGGTGATTACAAATCCATCGGCTAAATATCAGGCAGAAGGTACCTCAGGAATCATCAATATTGTTTTAAAAGAAAATGACAAAAAAGGAATGAATGGTTCCGTATCTGTGAATACGGGTATTCCGAATAACCACAGCGTTGGATTAAGCTTGAACCATCGCACTGAAAAATTCAATTTCTTCACTCAAATGGGAGCAGGGTTGAGAACGCTTCCGAGATATTCTGAAACAGAAAATAGAAATTTAACTACAGGCGAAGTAATTACGAGTGATGGCGAAACCATGAAAAACGAAACGTTTGGAAACATCACTTTAGGTGCTGATTATTACATCAATGATCGAAATGTAATTACGCTATCTGGTCACCTAGCCTACGAAGATGAAAATGAACCATCAAACACTAACTTTTACATTTATGATGGAACAGGTGAGTTGTTATCTGAATACAAGCGAGAAGGAACAACCACAGCGTCAAATCCAAAATACAGATACGATTTACAGTACAAGAAGGAGTTTAAGAATAATAAAGAACACACATTACTCTTGAGTGCAACGGGAAACTTCTTTGGAAAAGATCAAACATCTGAGTTTCTCAATCAATCTGTATATGGAACTGATCCTGATCCGAATCAAAAAACGGAGACAGACTTTTACCAATCCAATTACGCTTTCAAGCTAGATTATACCAATCCATTAACCGAAAAAATAAAAATAGAAGCGGGTGGTTTATACGACTTGAATGATGTTGGAAATAATTATGCTGTTTACAACAGTGAAACCAATACCAATTGGGTGTTAGATACAGGATTAACCAATGATTTCACCTTTGTGCAAAACGTGCTAGGTGTATATGGAACAGGATCTTATGAAGGCAAAAAGTGGGGAGTTATGGCTGGATTAAGATTAGAAAATACAGATAGAAGAACTGAGCTGAAAACTACCCAAGAGGTAGATAATATCAACTACACTAATTTGTTTCCATCCATCCATACTTCTTACAAAATCAATAAACAAATTTCACTTCAAGCAGGATATTCAAGAAGAATCTCTCGACCACAAATGTGGGATTTGAATCCGTTTTTCAATTACAGTAACGCATACAGCATTCGCGTAGGAAACCCTGAGTTGATGCCTGAGTTTGGAGATTCTTATGAGTTTACTGGGATTTTCATTTTTGAGAAGATGACATTAAATTCTAGTCTTTACTATGTATACACAACCGATGTAATAGAATCTGTTTCTTATTATGAAGACAATGTCAATATCTCAACACCTATGAACATAGGAACTAGAGATAAAGTGGGATTAGAAATTAATGGTAAATACAATGCTGCTGAATGGTTAACCCTGAATGGAGATTTCAACTTCGGTTATTTCAATCGTAAAGGAGAATTTGAAGACCAGAACTTTGATTTTAACAGTCAACAATGGACTGCGAAACTATCAGGGAAATTCAAACTTCCATTAGACATGGAAATGGAGCTTACTGGAAACTATCAATCTGAGTATAAAACCATTCAAGGAACTCAGTCAGGTTTTGCTTATGCAGATGCTGGAATCCGTAAGAAATTATGGAAAGGAAAAGGAGTTGTAAATGTATCTGTTAGAGATATTTTTTCTTCTCGAATATTTGAAAACATTGTAGATCAATCTACATATTACGCATACAACTTTTCAAAACGAGGAACATTTGTGACCCTAGGATTTAGCTACAGCTTTGGTAAAGGTGAAGCCATGAGCTACTCGGGTGGAAAGTCGTTTCACTAATTAAACTTTAACGAGTTTTTACAATCTATTGAGTCTGTTGGTTTCCATCAAACCCAGATATTTGAAAATCCTAAGTAAATTACTGATGAAAAAGAAAAGAGCTCCTATCAAGCCAAACCTAAATATGAAAATGCGTATCTATCACAGATGCCTTGGATTCTTTTTAGCT
The DNA here is from genome assembly GCA_913045895.1 of uncultured Flavobacteriales bacterium. Lineage (GTDB taxonomy): Bacteria > Bacteroidota > Bacteroidia > Flavobacteriales_G > Salibacteraceae > UBA6049. The sequence continues at coordinate 20,279 of CAJWSQ010000018.1, forward strand.
GGAATTATGGCTGTGTATGCCATCAGCGGAATTATCTTGATTTTTAGAGATACAGATGCCTTTAAAATTGAAGAGCAAGTTGAAGAAGTTCTACCAGAACAAGTTCCTGTAGAGGAGTTGGGTAGAAAGTTGCGCATTAGAGATTTTAAAGTGGATAAGGTTGAAGATAATGTAGCGTATTTTCAAGGTGGTTCATACGATATGAATACACTCACTGTAAAATATACCAAGAAAGAATTGCCATTTGTGTTGGAGAAAATGGAACACCTTCACAAAGCTAAAACAGGCGATACTCTATTTTTCTTGAATATCTTTTTTGGATTGGCATTACTCTTCTTTGTCATTTCATCTTTCTGGATGTTTTTCCCAGGAACCGATATTTTCAAGAAAGGAATTTACTTCACTTTGGCCGGATTAGTCTTAGCCTTGCTAATGCTATTCATTTAATAAAGAAGCTCCACGGTAATCCGTGGGGCTTTTTTTATAGAAAGCCTTAAAAGCTTTGTATAAGTGGCTTTCGTCTGTAAATCCATATTGATAGGCAATTTCAGAAAAAGTTTGATTACCCTTTTTCACCTTCTTCCCAATTTCCTTCATTCTATATTCAATAATATACTGCTTTACAGATTGCTTCATTTCGTCTTTAAAATACAGACCAAGGCGGTTTGGAGTGAGATCGAATTTTTTAGACATATACTTTAAAGTAAGCAATTCAGGATCGGTTAAATTTTTGTGGATATGCCTGAGTATAAAATTGATTTTAGGTTTGGTTATAGGTCTTGGGTCAGTTGAATCAGATTGTACATTTCGTTCAATAATACTGATTAAGCTTATGCTTTGAAAATACATGATATTTTCATTCTGATCTGGGTTTTCAGACAGCTCAAGCAGCAGATTAAAAAGTAGATTCACAACAGGAAGATCGTCTTTATTCAACGCAACTTTAGGAGTGTTTGCAGCTTGTATCTTTGCTGGTCTTAAAGCTTTACCATTTGAGCTTTCTACTAAATCTTTTAGTGTTAATCGCGCTTCTTCAGAAATACTCAACCTGAAAATTTCGCTGTATTCATCCACTTTTAGTTCTACATCTTTATTTCTTCTGATGAAGAAAACATCACCGCTTTCATAGGGTGTATGGTTAAGATCAGTGGTAACCCATCCCTTTCCTTTTTTTCGTCTCAAATCAATTCTCCAATGGCAACACGGTCC
>CAJWSQ010000019.1 GCA_913045895.1 uncultured Flavobacteriales bacterium
ATCTTTTCTTCAGTTTGAGCCCAACTAATTGCGATGAATGTGGCGGTGAAGTTGTTATCACCTGCTGAATCTGATTTGCATCAATTACCTCAACCGCTTTTTCGTAAGCATATTTATTCCATCCTCTTCTTGGATCAGGAATAAAAAAATTGCTTCTGATGGCATTCATCAGCTTTTGCTTACCACTTTGATTGTCGACATTAGAGAATCCAGCAACCGGAACATTCTTTTTACCAACCATTTTAGCGTAATAATTGATCGGCTCAAAAGACGGAGTTAAATGCACTTTTACATCGGGATGTATGTCTGCAACCAAACTTTCATCCACTTGCATATAGCTTGCATCATTCGGATCAACGCTAATCACATGAACCTCCAAACCCATCTTAGCCAAATACTTAGAGAGTTTTAGCCAACGTTGAACACCAGCTCCACCACTCGGTGGCCAGTAATACGATATGATGAGTACTTTTTGATTCATGATGCCGGGTTGAAAAGCACCGCAAAATAGAAAGAGTTGATCAAATGAGCACAACGCATTATTTCCACGAAAAGCGACACATCCAGTTGACGCTTTTGAATTAAATTTGCTCCAATTTTTGAAAAATTAATAATGGATCAGATATCACAGCGCGTGGCTAACATGGCCGAATCAGAAACTTTAGCCATGGCACGTTTAAGTCGCGAATTGAAAGCGCAAGGACATGATGTTATCAGTTTAAGTTTAGGAGAACCCGATTTTGACACTCCTGAATTTGTGAAAGAAGCCGCTAAAAAGGCCATTGATGACAACAACACGCATTACCCGCCAGTAAATGGTTTTTTGGAATTGCGTCAAGCTATCAGCAAGAAGTTTAAGCGCGACAATGGCTTAACTTATAGTCCGGAACAAATTGTGGTATCAACTGGAGCCAAGCAATCATTGATGAATGTGGTTTTAAGCTTGGTAAATCCTGGCGATGAAGTTATTCTTCCAGCTCCATATTGGGTGAGCTATTCAGCTATGGCTGGATTTGCAGAAGCTAAAGTGATTGAATTGCCATCATCAGTAGAAACAGATTACAAAATCTCTGCCGAAGCTTTAGCAAAAGCGATTACTCCAAAAACAAGATTGATTATGTTCAGTTCTCCTTGTAATCCGAGTGGATCGGTTTACACCAAAGAAGAATTGAAAGCCATGGCAGACGTTATTGAGCAAAATCCACACGTAATGGTAATTGCTGATGAAATCTATGAATTGATCAACTTTGGTGGGAAACACGAAAGTTTGGCTCAATTTGAATCGATTTACGATCAAGTGATTACTGTGAATGGTGTTTCTAAAGGATTCGCCATGACTGGCTGGAGAATTGGATACATTGGTGCTCCTAAATGGGTTGCTGATGCTTGCAATAAAATTCAAGGTCAGTTTACTTCTGGTGCTTCAACCATTTCTCAAGTTGCAGCAATGGCTGCGATTGATGCTGAGCCAAGCACTATGGATTACATGAAAGAAGCTTTCTTGAAAAGACGAGATTTGTTGTTAGCTGAGCTAAAAACCATTGATGGTTTCATATCTCACGTTCCACAAGGTGCGTTTTATGTTTTCCCTGATGTAAGTGCATGGATTGGTAAAAAACACGAAAGTGGCGAAATTACCAATGCTGGCGATTTGTGTATGTTCTTGTTACACGAAGCAAAAGTGGCTATGGTTCCAGGTGATGCATTTGGTACTCCAGGATGTTTACGTATTTCTTACGCAACATCTGAAGAACAATTGAAAGAAGCAGTTCGCAGAATAAAAGCTGCTTTAACTAAACTGAGCTAATATTTTGGAACAACATCAAGTAAATCGAATATTTGAAAATTTTCACAAGTTAAAGGCATTGGTCATCGGTGATGTGATGATCGATGCCTACTACTGGGGCAAAACCGAACGCATTTCACCTGAAGCACCGGTTCCAATTGTGTCTGTTAGTCACACCGAAAACCGTTTGGGTGGAGCTGCCAATGTAGCTCTAAACGTAAAAGCACTGGGAGCAAAAGCCATTCTGTGTGCTGCGGTTGGAAATGACCTCAAAGCAGATTTACTTGAAAGTTTATTAGACGAAGAACATCTCGATAAATCGGGTATTGTTCGATTAGACGACCGAGTTACAACGGTAAAAACTAGAGTAATCAGTCAACATCAGCACTTGTTACGTGTTGATGAAGAGATGACTACACCTCTCAATCAATCAGACACAGAGCAATTATATCAACGCATTGTAAAGTTAGTTGATGAGCAAACCATTGATGTGATTGTATTTGAAGATTACGACAAAGGAGTAATCACACCTGAATTGATTGACAAAGTTGTTGCTCTAGCAAACGATAAAAACATTCCAATTACTGTAGATCCTAAAAAAGCGCAATTCTTAGATTATAAAGGGGTTACACTTTTTAAACCTAACTTAAAAGAGTTAAGAGAAGGATTGAAAGTAGAAATTGGAAAAGTGGATTTACCACATTTAGATGAAGCTGTTGAATTACTGAGAAAGAAAATGCCTTTTGAAATGGCATTGATAACACTCTCTCAACACGGAGTTTACATACACGATGGAAAAAGCAGTACCATCATTCCTGCACACTTACGTAACATTGCCGATGTTTCTGGAGCTGGCGACACCGTTATTTCGGTAGCTTCGCTTTGTTTGGCTTTGGATACTGAACCTGAAATTACTGCTCGATTAGCCAATTTAGCTGGTGGTTTAGTGTGCGAAAAAGTGGGCGTTGTTCCAGTAGATGCCGAATTACTGAAAGAAGAGGCTTTGCGAATTAGCAAGTAAAAGCAATGGGTATAAACGAAATTAGAGAACGAATTAATCTTGTTATTTATGACAGCAAAAAGAAAGCGCTGAGCATACTTAACATCTTTAGTTTCATCATTGCACTTATTGCCATTTTAACAATGATGTATCTTCATGGTTGGTCACATACCGAGCTTGAAGAAAAGAACTTATTCTTTGTTATTCAAATTTCATTTGCCTTTTACATCTTCAGATATTTCATCCGGATTTTCTACGATTTCAACCCTATTGAATTCATAAAAACCAACTGGATGGAGGGTATCATCATCTTTTTATTGATGATAGATGCCGTGCTATACAATACCACAGGTGAACTACTACTAAATATCTTTTTCGAGAACCTGCATATGCCTAAAATGAGGTATTTAACAGGTTTATTTCTACAGCTTTACATCCTCTCAATCGTATTTGTAGACCTTAAAAGAGACACCCTTTCACTACCTAAAATCCGATTTAATCCTGCAACAATATTCGTAGTCACTTTCTTTATCCTCATCATATTTGGTAGTGGATTACTGATGATGCCTGAAATGACCACTCAGGTTGATTCCATGAGTTTTATTGATGCCATTTTTACGGCCACAAGTGCTGCTTGTGTAACTGGTTTATCAACAGTTGATACAGGAACTTTTTTCACCTTTAAAGGTCATTTTGTGATTTTGATTTTGATGAAATTAGGTGGATTAAACATCATTTCATTCGGGTCGTTTTTAGCATTTTTCGGAAAGTTTGGTGTTGGTATCAAGCACCACGATGTTCTTGAAGATTTCATGTTCAAAGATTCTATCTTCAGCTCCAGAGGAATGCTGGCTAAAATCATTACTGGTAGTATCGTTTTTGAGATAATAGGAGCCACTTTCATTTTTTGGGTAATGTCTCAACGTTTCCCAAATCTAGGAATTGAAGATCGCATGTTCTTCTCTATCTTCCACTCCGTTTCGGCCTTTAACAATGCTGGATTTAGTATCATCACAGATGGTATGTACAACGAGATGTATAAAGACTTTTTCTTGCTCCATCTTATCTTGGCAGGACTCATCTTTATAGGTGCATTAGGATTTGATACATTTTTTGATTTGTTCTCGAAAGAGCGCATGCAAGAACGATTAAAATATCAATGGAAACGCCCTAGAATTGGGTCATTACTCAACGTTTACACATCGGTATTCTTAACCATATTTGGAGCTGTACTGTTCTTAATTTTTGAATCGTCAAGCAACATGGTCGATTACTCATCGGTTGATAAAGTAATCACCTCATTGTTCCAAAGTATTACGCTCAGAACCGCTGGATTCAGCACATTAGATTTCTATCAATTTAGCGTTCCAGTACTTATTATGAGTATGGTTTTCATGTTTATTGGTGGCGGCTCAAGTTCAACAGCAGGTGGTATTAAAACATCTACCTTCGCAATTATGGTGCTTTCGGCCTACTCTACTATTCGTGGAAAGAAAAATATTGAAGTATTCAAAAGAACCATATCGCAAGAATTGGTATTCCGAGCATTCTCAGTATTTATGTTCTCGCTAACCAGCATTTTAATTGGAGCTTTCTTTTTAAGCATTACAGAATCTCACATTCTAGGAATGGAAGGCAGAGGTTTTATCGATTTGCTTTTTGAAGAAGTTTCAGCATTTGCAACCGTTGGTTTATCAACAGGAATTACAAGCGCATTGAGTGTTTGGGGAAAAATCATCCTAATCATCTCTATGTTTATTGGTCGTGTTGGAACCTTAACTGTAGCATTTGCAGTGAGTAAGACAATTTTAAGTACAAACTATAAATATCCTAACGAGCATATGCTTGTTGGTTAATTCCTATGGCGGAACAAGTAAAACCTTACGGATCATCAGAAAAATCTAAAAAAGAAGAAGTAGCGGATATGTTTGATAACATAGCCAGCAATTATGATTTTCTGAACCACCTTTTGAGTATGGGTATCGACATTACATGGCGTAAGAAGGCCGTTAGAATGTTGAAGCCTTTTGCTCCAAAGCAAATGATTGATATTGCTACAGGTACTGGTGATTTCGCTTTAGAGTGTTTGAGTCTTAATCCTGATAAAATTACCGGTGTTGATATCTCAAACCAAATGTTGGAAGTTGGACGTCAGAAAATGCAGAAAAAAGGCGTTTCAGATAAAATTGAAATGAAATACGGTGATTCTGAGAATCTGCCATTTGAAGACAATCAGTTTGATGCTTTAACTGTTGCTTTTGGAGTTAGAAATTTCCAAAACTTAGAAGCTGGACTTTCTGAAATGTCTCGCGTATTAAAGCCAGGCGCTCCAGCAGCTGTTATTGAATTCTCAACTCCTCAGCGTTTTCCATTTAAACAACTGTATTGGTTTTACTTCAAAAACATCTTACCAACTTTAGGTAAAATTGTTTCTAAAGATGCTAGGGCTTATACCTATTTACCTGAGTCTGTGGAGACATTCCCTCACGGTGATAAATTCGCTACAATTATGAAGAATTGTGGATTCAAAGAAGTTCAGGTTATTCCTTTAACATTGGGAATTGCTTCAATCTATTTCGGTAAAAAATAATAGGCCGTTTAAATCGTTAAATCTGTCGCATGAGGCAATTTTTAAAATTCGGTCTACTCGTTCTGGGGTTTATCACAATCTCTGCTTCGGGCTATGCTCAGAGAGACAAAGTGAAAAACCTCAGAAATTTCGATAAAAAGAAATTGCACTTCGGATTCAGCTTGTGTTTAAACTCCATGAGCTATGTTTCGCAAACAGATTTAACGGTAACAGATAGTTTAATTCGAGTTGAAACGGACCCTCAAAGTGGTTTCAACTTAAATGTGGTGGGTGTTTACCATATTTCACCAAACTTCTCGCTTCGCTTTTTACCAGGACTTTCGTTTGGTCAGCGTAACATTGAGTATACACTTGAGAGTGAGCCCAGAAATGTGTTGGTTGTTAAACAAGTGGAATCTACCTATTTAGATTTCCCTATTGACTTTAAATACCGCTCAGATAGGCTCAATAATTTTGCAGCTTATGTCTTAGTTGGTGGTCGCTACAGCTTAGACCTCTCATCTCAGCATGACACTGAAAATGATCAAATTGTGCCCGAACAACTCGTGCGGTTAGATCAACACAGTTTTTGGTATGAGTTTGGTTTTGGAATGGATTTTTTCTTGGAGTATTTTAAGTTTTCTCCTGAAATAAAAATGTCAATGGGAATCAATGATGTGCTCATACATGATGGTACTTTTTGGGTATCACCAATAGAACGCATTCAACCAAGAATGATTACTGTTTCCTTCCACTTTGAAGGATAAGCTACCTCAAAATAGAGCTACAAATAATTCCAGTAGCAACTCCCACATTTAAAGATTCAGCTCTTCCGTATCCAGGAATATGAATTCGGTTTACTTGTAAATCCAATATGCTTGGATCAATTCCGTGAGATTCTGATCCCATAATCAACATAGCGTGATCAGCATATGAACTCTCGTGGATAGATTCGCCAGCCATATCAGCAACCAAAACATTTCCATCTGGAAACTGAGACTTAAATTGTTCAACAGCTTCATTTATTTCCATCTGATAAACCTTCACACGAAAAACAGCTCCCATACTTGCCTGCACAACTTTTGGGTTGGTGTGCTCTACTGAACCTGGAGAACAGATTATTTGAGAAATTCCAAACCAATCTGCAATGCGTAAAATAGTACCTAAATTTCCTGGATCATTGATTCTATCTAAAACTAATGCCAACTTTTTATCCTGAAATTTTGAAAATTCAGGTTGATTCATCAGTACTGTTGCAATGGCCTTATTTGGAGTTTTAAGCAAGCTAACTTGACTTAACTCTTTGTTAGAGATCAACTTAAAATCACCTTTCAAGTTGAACGACTCATCGGTAGAATAGATCGTTTGAATTTTCGCTCCCGACTTCACAGCCTCTTCAATAAGTTTAGGCCCTTCAACTAGGTACAATCCTTGATCTTCTCTTCCTCTTTTAGATTGAAGAAATCTTAAGTCCTTTATTTCGTTTTTAGATAGAGACACGCATTTTGATTTTGTAGATTTGCAAATCTACCAATCGGCAGTTGAATAAAAAGCTGAAAAATACATTCCTTTTAGTATTCGTCTTTTTTTCTGTTACTTCTTGTAGTTTAAAGAAGGGCTTAGAAGAAGATGAAAAACTCCTATTCAGCAATAAGGTAAACATTAACTCAACTCCCTACGTAAGCTCTAGTGAGATAGAATCAAACATCAAGCAGGTTCCAAATCGAAAATTGTTTTTTTTATTCCCATTTCGTTTGTGGATTTACAACTTGTATAACACAGAAAAACTGGAAGCCAGAAACGAGAAGAAAAAGCAAAAGATTGAGCAAAAAAACCAAAAGCGAGAGGCCAAGGGAAAAGAACCTAAAGAGTACAAGCCTGTTTTAGGATATCGATTGCGAAATAATTTAGGTGAAGCTCCAGTAATTTATGACTCAAATGCTACAGCATTATCTGTTAAGCAAATCAACCTTTATCTCGAAAAATCAGGATTTTACCATGCTGAGATTAATACAGAAATAAAGCATTTAGGTAAAAATAGAATCAGACAGATTTACAATATTAAAACGGGTAAACCCACTTTGATTTCAGATTTTCAATTCAAGTTTGAAGATTACGCCATGTTCAAAGTTTACCAAAGTAAATCTACTTCAGAAAAAAGATCTTTGATCCGTAAAAACACACCTATTCAAATTGATGTTTTGGAAGAAGAGCGCAGCAAAATTTCAAGTTTTATGCGCAACAATGGTTATTTCTACTTCTCTCCAGATTACGTTTATTTTGAAGTAGACACTACAGTTGGCCCATACTCTTGTCAGGTAAAAGAAATCATTCAAAAAGATTATGAGGTTTATCAAAAAGAAGACGGATCTGATACGTTAAACTTTAAAAACCACGAACGCTACACTATTGGTAAAATCTATGTAAATGCTAGCTACGATACACGATATGAAACCAGTCCTTTTGATACAATTCAAGCATACGGATTGATTTTTCAAAATATGGCTCAATTGCGCTACAACCCAAAAACACTTGCCAAAAATATTTTCATTCGATCCGGAACTTATTATTCGCAGAAAATTCAAGACTATACATACAGACGTTTGAGCGCGTTAAAGAATTTCAAATACGTGAATATCCGTTTTCAAGAGTCTGATTCTGCCAACGTTTTAGATTGTTACATCAACTTATCACCTTCACTACCTCAAACCATAGCTGTTGAAGGTGTTGGGACAAATACTGGAGGAAACTTAGGAGTTTCTGGAAACCTTTCTTATACGCACAAAAACATTTTTAAGGGTACAGAACTGTTAAATATCAAACTTAAAGGTGGTGTTGAATCACAACCAACAAATAATACAGATGAATCTAATGTCATTAACATCGCTGACTTAGAATTATTCAATACCATTGAATACGGGGTTGAAGCTTCGCTAAATATTCCAGAATTACTATTCCCTAAGAATATTGAGACTATAAAGCTACCTGGGTATAACAATCCTAAAACAATCTTTAACCTGAGTTACAACTTCCAACAGCGCCCAGATTATAGAAGAAGTGTAATCAATGGATCTTTTGCCTACCAGTGGAATGCAGATACCAAAAACACCAATTTTTATGTATTTCAACCTGTTCATGCATCGTTGATAAATATCGATAAATCTGAAGCTTTTCAAGATCGATTAGATGAAATCAATAATGCCTTTTATACTTCAACATATTCTGATCACCTAATTATAGGTTCTAAGTTAACCTACACTTGGAGTAATCAAAATCAAAACGATGCTTCAGATAACTTCCTATTTAACCGAGCCCAAATTGAAACTGCAGGAAATTCGATTACCGGTTTATTCGATCTAACCAATAGAGAACAAGTTGATGGACATTATGAAATTGATAGTATTCAATATGCACAATACATCAAATTAGACAATGACTTGAGATGGTATACCAATGTTAACCGCAACTCGAAAGTTGTTTACAGGGGCTATGCTGGAATTGGCATTCCATATGGAAACCTAAACGTAATGCCATTTGATAGAAGTTTTTACGCTGGTGGTTCAAATGACATTAGAGCATGGCAAGCTAGAAGTTTAGGTCCTGGTTCATTACCTGATTCTCTCAAAAATGGTATCGATCAAGTTGGTAATATCATCCTAGAACTAAACATTGAATACAGATATAAAATCACCAAAACCGTAGAAGGTGCTCTTTTTGTTGATATCGGTAATATTTGGAGTTCTTATGAAGATGAAGAAAGACCTGGTGCTGACTTTGATCTCGAAACTTTTTACAGAGAACTTGCTGTTGGGCCAGGTTTAGGATTACGGTTTGATTTTTCTTTCTTGTTACTACGTCTTGATTTAGGTTTCCAAGTGCATGATCCTGCACAAGCAATTGGAGAACGATGGATCTTTGAGCCCAAAACTTTATACAAAGAAGCCAACGGTAGAAATTACAACTTAAAAACAACCTTTAACCTTGGTATTGACTATCCGTTCTAAGTGGTAGAATTTTCATTACCGTCATATCAAAATATTTTTAGCTTTGCCTCCATTATTGAGGTACCAATTACTTAATTATATAGCATGTCCAACTTCGCTAAAATCCAAGAACTACTCGGTGAAAAGGCTGAGTATCTATTAAATCACACTAGCAAAACCATCTTAAAAGATTCACTTCACTTACCAGGTGAAGATTTTGTTGATCGTGAGTTTGGCCAATCTGATCGCAATCCACAAGTTTTGCGCAGCTTGCACCAGTTATATAACACAGGTAGATTAGCTGGTACAGGATACCTTTCTATTTTACCAGTTGACCAAGGAATTGAGCATTCTGCTGGAGCTTCATTTGCTCCAAATCCAAGATATTTTGATCCTGAAAACATTGTTGAATTAGCAATTGAAGCAGGATGTAACGCTGTAGCTTCTACATATGATGTTCTAGCATCTGTATCTAGAAAATACGCTCACAAAATTCCATTCGTTGTAAAAATCAATCACAATGAATTTTTGACTTACCCAAATACATTTAACCAAATCATGTTTGGTTCTGTTGAACGTGCTTGGGAAATGGGAGCAACAGCTGTTGGTGCTACTATTTATTTTGGCTCTGAAGAATCTGAGCGTCAAATTAAAGAAGTAGCAGCTGCATTTGAGCGTGCTCATGAATTGGGAATGGCTACTATTCTATGGTGTTATTTAAGAAACAGTGGCTTCAAAAAAGACGGTGTTGATTATCATACAGCTGCTGATTTAACAGGTCAAGCAAACCACATTGGTGTTACCATTGGTGCAGATATCATCAAACAAAAATTAGCTACTAACAACGGTGGTTATAATGCAATTAAGTTTGGTAAAACAAACCCGAAAGTATACAGTGAATTAACAACAGATCACCCGGTAGATTTATGTCGTTACCAATTGGCAAACTGCTACATGGGTAAACGCGGATTAATTAACTCTGGTGGCGCTTCTGGCGGTGCTTCTGATTTAGCTGATGCAGTAGAAACAGCAGTAGTAAACAAAAGAGCTGGTGGATCTGGTTTAATTTTAGGTAGAAAAGCATTCCAACGCCCAGTTAGTGAAGGTGTTGAAATCATAAACGCTGTACAAGATGTTTACCTTTCTGAGGAAGTATCTATAGCGTAATAAATTCTTGACTAAATTTGTGAAAGGCGGTGCTGAACCGCCTTTTTGCGTAAATAAAGAGAAACAATTATGAGTAGTTGGTTCAGAAGAATGAAAAAAGGGATTACCACGCCAACTAAGGAGAAGAAAGAAACTCCTGATGGATTGTGGTTTAAATCTCCAGAAGGTAACATCATCGAGACCTCAGAACTCAGAGAAAACAACTATGTAGTTCCGGCAGATGGTTACCACAAACGCATCGGTTCTGAAGAGTATTTCAGCATCATTTATGATGAAGGAAAATACACAGAATTGTTTGCAAACTTAGAATCAGGCGATCCACTTAAATTTGAAGATACCAAAAAATATACTGAGCGATACAAATCTTCGCAGAAGAAAACAGGAATGAAAGACGCGCTTCGCAGTGCTTATGGCGAAGTAGAAGGCTTACCTCTTGTTATTGCTTGTATGGATTTCAACTTCATTGGTGGTTCAATGGGTTCGGTAGTTGGTGAGAAAATCGCTCGCTCTATCGATTATGCAATTGAGAAAAAAGCTCCGTTGATGATCATCTCTAAAAGTGGTGGTGCTCGTATGATGGAAGCGGCTTTTTCATTGATGCAAATGGCTAAAACATCAGCCAAATTGACGCAATTGGCAAAACACAAATTGCCTTACATCTCATATCTTACAGATCCAACCACTGGTGGTGTTACAGCATCGTTTGCCATGTTGGGAGATGTGAATTTGGCTGAGCCAGGTGCTCTTATCGGGTTTGCTGGTCCTCGTGTCATTAAAGAAACCATTGGTAAAGATCTTCCCGAAGGCTTCCAAACTTCAGAGTTTTTATTGGAGCACGGGTTCATCGATTACATCATCGATCGTAGAGAAATTAGAGAACAATTATCACAGTTGTTGAGAATGTTCAAAAACTAAGTGAAAAACAATTGTCATTCAATTTATTGAATACCTTTGCGCACTTAAATTAAAACGTTTTACATAACAATCATTCAAGTAATATTGGCATGTACTTAGATTCAGAAAAAAAGAAAGAATTCTTCAAAAAGTTTGGAGGTTCTGAAGAAAACACCGGAAGTACTGAAGCACAAATCGCTTTATTCACATTCCGTATCGCTCACTTAACTGGGCATTTGAAGTCGAATAAAAAAGACTTTGGAACACAGCGAGCTTTGATCAAATTAGTAGGTAAACGTAGAAGCTTACTTGACTACTTAAAGAGAAAAGACATTAATCGCTACCGTGCGATTATCGCTGAACTCGGTCTTAGAAAATAAAGACACACAACAAAAAGGGCAATCATAGTATTGCCCTTTTTCATATACACATACGTACACATATACACAGAGATAGATGAAAATTGGAATTGAACACACATTCAAAACCGGCAACGTAGATATCTCTATTGAAACTGGAAAACTTGCGAAGCAAGCAGACGGTTCAGTAGTGGTTAAAGTCGGTGACACTTATTTATTAGCAACCGTAGTTTCTAGCAAAGAAGCTAAAGAAGGAATCGATTTCCTTCCACTAACAGTAGAATACCGCGAGAAATTCGCATCTACTGGTAAATTCCCTGGAGGTTTCTTAAAAAGAGAAGCACGCCCTACAGAAGACGAAATTCTTACAGCTCGTTTAATTGACAGAGCTCTACGTCCACTTTTCCCAGACGATTATCACGCAGATACGCAAGTATTTGTTCAACTTATATCTTCAGACAAAGAAACTATGCCAGATGCATTAGCTTGTTTAGCTGCATCTGCTGCAATTGCTGTTTCTGATCTTCCATTCAACGGACCAGTTTCTGAGGTTCGTGTAGGTAGAATCAATGGCGAATTGGTTGTTAACCCAACTAAATCAGAATTAGAAAATTCTGATATCGATATGATGATTGCAGGTTCTTCTGACAGCATCGTAATGGTTGAAGGTGAAATGGACGAGATTTCTGAAGAAGAAATGGTTCAAGCCATCTTATTTGCACACGATGCTATTAAAGGACAATGTGCTGCAATTAACGAATTAGCTGCTCAGGTTGAAAAAGCACAAACAAAACGTGAATACAGCCACGAAGATTCTGATGAAGCTCTATTAGAATCTATCAGCAAAGCTTGTTACGATAAATTATTTGAGATCGCGAACGTACCTTCAGCTAAACACGAGAGAAGCGAAGCTTTTGCTGCTGTTTTAGATGAGTTCAAAGCGACTCTTTCTGAAGAAGAATTAGAAGAAAAAGCAGAATTGATTTCTCGCTATTTCGGAAAAGTGAAGAAAGAAGCTGTTCGTGATGTAGCACTTAAAAACGGTCAACGTTTAGATGGTCGTTCAACTACAGATATCCGCGATATTTGGAGTGAAGTTGGCTACCTTCCAGGAACTCACGGTTCTGCAGTATTTACTCGTGGTGAAACTCAATCGTTAACTACTGTAACATTAGGAACCAAGTTAGATGAGCAAACGTTAGACGGTGCTTTCATCTCAGGAAGCTTGAAATTCTTATTACACTATAACTTCCCTCCTTTCTCAACTGGTGAGGCTCGCCCGATGCGCGGTACTTCTCGTAGAGAGATTGGTCACGGAAACTTAGCCATGCGTGCTTTAAAGCGCATGATTCCAGAAGATTTCCCTTACACAGTGCGTGTAGTTTCTGATATCTTAGAATCTAATGGTTCTTCTTCAATGGCAACAGTTTGTGCTGGTTCATTAGCATTAATGGACGGTGGTGTTCCAGTGAAAAAACAAGTATCAGGTATCGCAATGGGATTGATAATGGGTAAAGATGGAAACTACGCAGTTCTTTCTGATATCCTTGGTGATGAAGATGCTTTAGGTGATATGGACTTTAAAGTTGCTGGTACTGTAGATGGTATCACAGCTTGTCAGATGGATATCAAAGTAGATGGTCTTTCTGAAGAAATCCTTCGCAAAGCATTAGAGCAATCTAACGCTGGGAGAATGCACATCTTGAACAAGATGAATGAAACAATCAGTGTACCTGCTGATGACTTCAAACCAAACGCTCCTCGTATCCACACAATGATGATCCCTAAAGATTTGATTGGTGCGGTAATTGGACCAGGAGGAAAAATCATTCAAGAAATTCAACGTGAAACAAATACTACTGTAGTTATCGAAGAAATCGGTAACCAAGGTAAAGTAGATGTTGCTGCAACTTCAAAAGAAGAAATGGACTTAGCAGTTGCTCGTATCAAAGCCATTACAGCTCAGCCTGAAATTGGTGAAGAATACATGGGTAAAGTTAAAGCCATAGCTCCATACGGTGCATTCGTTGAAATCCTTCCAGGAAAAGACGGTTTACTTCACATTTCTGAAATCGACTGGAAACGCATTGAAGACGTAAGTCAAGTGTTGAAAGAAGGTGATCAAATCAAGGTGAAGTTGATTGATATCGATGGAAAAACAGGAAAAATGAAACTTTCTAGAAAAGTTTTAATCCCGCGTCCAGAGAAGAAAGAAGACTAATTCAGAACTTCTGAATCAATATTTTTTAGAGAGGCTCCTAACTTTTAGGAGCCTTTTTTCGTTTATAGGTATCGATACCATCGTCAATTTCAATATGTTGACGAATCCCCGTCCTTTTTAAGCTTACCTTTTTCTTCTAATAACTAATCGATACGGAACCATGAGACAACTCAAGATTACCAAGCAAATTACTAATCGCGATACTGCATCTTTAGATAAATATCTAATCGAAATTGGACGTGAAAGTTTAATCACAGCCGATGAAGAAGTAGAATTAGCACAACGTATAAAAGCGGGTGATCAAGCTGCATTGGATAAGCTTACCAAAGCCAATCTCCGATTTGTTGTTTCTGTTTCTAAACAATATCAAAACCAAGGGTTAAGTCTTCCCGATTTAATCAATGAAGGAAATTTAGGTTTAATTAAAGCGGCCAAACGTTTTGATGAAACCAGAGGATTCAAATTCATTTCATACGCTGTTTGGTGGATTCGTCAAAGCATACTTCAAGCTTTAGCTGAGCAATCGCGTATTGTTAGACTACCCCTCAACAAGATTGGGGCTATCAATAAAGTAAACCAAGCCTATTCATTTTTAGAGCAAGAGTTTCAAAGACAACCATCGGCTGTTGAAATTGCCAACTTCTTAGATATCACCAAAGAAGAAGTTGAGCAATCATTGAAAAACAACAAACGCCATGTTTCTATGGATGCTCCTTTAATTGGTGATGATGACGACCGCTCTATGTACGATACCATTTCAAATGGTGATGAAGAAAATCCAGAAGAAGGGCTACTTCACGAATCTTTGAGAAAAGAAATTGAACGATCGTTGAGTATGTTGAATCCCCGTGAGGCTGACATCATCAAATTGTATTTTGGGTTGAGCGGGAATCACCCGATGACGTTAGAAGAAATTGGTGAACGCTTTGATTTAACTCGCGAACGTGTACGTCAGATTAAAGAAAAAGGACTTCGCAGATTGAAACACACTTCGCGAAGTGCTCAATTGAAAGCTTACTTAGGGTAATAAACGATTTGGTTTAGCTACTTTTGCGGCAAATAATTGTACGCGATGAAACATTTGGTAGCTCCTTCCATCCTTTCTGCAGATTTTGCTAACCTGCAACAAGAAATTGAAATGGTTAACAACAGTGAAGCAGATTGGTTTCACATTGATGTTATGGACGGAAATTTTGTTCCAAACATCACTTTTGGAATGCCTGTTATCAAGGCGATGAAAAAGCACGCGAATAAACCGTTTGACGTACATTTAATGATTGAAAAGCCTGAGCGTTATATCAATGATTTTAAAGAGGCAGGTGCTGATATCTTAACAGTACACTACGAGGCTTCAACGCATTTACACCGTACCATTCAACAAATTAAAGAAGCTGGAATGAAAGCTGGTGTTGCTATCAATCCACACACTTCTGTTTTCCTTTTAGAAGACATTCTTTCTGAGATTGATTTGGTAACGATTATGAGTGTTAACCCTGGATTTGGTGGCCAAAAATTCATTGAAAATACCTTTGTTAAGGTTGAAGATTTGAAAGAAATGGCTGAAGAAATCAATCCAAATCTTTACATCGAGATTGATGGTGGGGTAACTAACGCCAACGCTTATGATTTAGTAGAAGCTGGAGCAAACGTTTTAGTTGCTGGAAGTTTTGTGTTCAACAGTAAAAATCCTGTTGATACTATTAAAGATCTTAAGCACTTATAAGCCGATCTAATTCAGATTAATTCACTAGTTTTCATAGGCCTATGAAAAAACTAGTTCTATGCATTAGTCTGATTCTTCCCTTTTGGGCTTTTGCTCAAAACAGTCATTATTGGAGTCAGGGATTTGGAGCCAAACAAACTTTTTTGTCTGGTTCAATGATTTCAACTGTAAATGATAATTCTGCTGTTTTTTACAATCCAGCTGGTATTGGAAATTTAGCATCATCTGAAATTTCTATTAACGCCAATGTTTATGGTCTTTCTATGTTTTACATTGAAAATGGCTTAGGCGAAGGAAATGATTTGAGCAGCATCAGAGCTTTGTTATTTCCCCAGTTTATGGGCGGAAGTATCAAGTTAAAAGACTCTAAATTCTCAATGGTTGTGGCTTATATGTCTCGACATTACGCCAAAAACCGCATTGCTATTTTTGATACTCAAATTAGAGATTATATCCCATCTGAAAACGGAGATGAAATCTATAACATCAACTTAGATTTAGAAACCTTACTACACGAACAATGGGGAGGTGTTGGACTGGGTTATAAGATCAATGAAAAGCTGTATCTCGGAGCTAGTGGTTTTGTAACCTACAGAAATCAAAAAAATCAATCGCTCTACTCAAGAACTTTAGTGAGTCAAGATGGGGTAACTTTTGATCCCATTTCAATCAATTCTTCACAAAGAACGGTTATTGACATTTTCTCCCTTTTATTCAAAGCTGGGATACAATACCACAGTGGTTCACTGAGCTTTGGTGGGACAATTACCTTACCCAATATCAATGTTGTTAAGTTTGCCAATGGTAGATTTAATGAAACCGTTACCAATGTAGAGCAGTATTATCCTGATCGCATGGATGGTGAAATTTTTGAGCGTAATAGCTCTTACAAAACCAAATACAAATCGCCTTTGAGTATAGCGGCTGGAATAAGTTTTGAAAAAGGCAAAAACACCTGGCACTTAACCGCTGAGTACTTCACTCCTATTAAGGAATACACTGTAGCCATTCCTAAAACCCCATACCACATTGCTAGTCCAACAGATAAATCTTCAGAGTATCAGACCACATTAAGCAAAGGCAGTTTATTAATTGCCGAAACTTCTGCAAGGGGCATTTTTAATGTTGCTCTTGGTTTAGAACGTAGAGTTAATGACAAAATAACCCTGAACTACGGTTTTAGAACCGACTTCAACTACTTTAACGGAAACAACGAAAACAACGTTCAGTTTGATCGTGATTTGTGGGATTTATATCACTTTACAATTGGTGTAAGCTCAGAACACAAACAAGTAATTACAACTATAGGATTGGATAATGCTTTTGGTTACCACAAAAATATTTCAGCATTCGGAGATGCCAATATCCCCAACTTTGAAGATGAAAACCTAAGTGCAACAGTAACTGGTAAAAGCACTGTATACACTTATGTTGGTATGCTTGTTATTGGCGTTACTAAGCTGTTTTAGTGTTTACCATCAACATAATCCTGCAAATAGCTAAATCGTTCAGTTAGTTTGCCGTTCAATGTCATTGTAGCACGATCAAGAATTCCTTCTTGATCTCCATCAAAAAATGCTGGTAAAATTTTAGTGGAGAATTCCTCTCCAAAAGATTCTGAAGCGTCTTTCGGTAATTCACAAGGCAAGTTGTCTACAGCCATCACAGTAATTACATCAGGCTTAGTAAAATCATCTTCGCTTTCTGTTTGTGGATTGTAGCCGTAAATAGGATCTTCAATAGTAGAAGGCTTGATGGTTGATGCTACTGGACCATCAATATCGCAACTGATATCAGCCACAACTTGAATGTTAAAATCAGATGATTTTGCGTCTTCACGGGTGAATAAATATGGAGAACCTTCTGCGTAAAAATGACCTGCAATAAACATGTCTGACACTTTTGCCCAACGCATGAAATCAGATTCATATTGATCTGAATTTTTGTAAAAATCAGATTGCCCAGACGGTTTTCCGTCTTTACGCTTGTTGTAATGTTCTACTCCAATTCTGGTGTAAACTGGATAATCAAATGATTTTTCTAAATATTCTTCAGGAGTAACTTTTTGGATTCCTGCTCTGTTTAACGTTTCTTCGGCACCATGAGCTACTCTACCCGTTCCAGTGAGTAAGATTTTAATAGCTGGTAAAGCTAACTTAGAAAACTCAGCTTCCATCTCTACTCTATCTTCACATTGGTATGCAGGTTTTAAATCGTACTTACCCGTTCTTTTACCGTATGCAATTAAACCATTGTAAGCTCCAACAATTCCGGCATATCTACCAAATCCGATCAATCTATTTCTTTTCGGATCAGTTAATACTTCCCAATCTAACAAACGGATATTTTTATCTAAAATAGCTCGAAGTAACTCACGGTTATATGGTTGTTCTTTAATGGTATGCGAAAAGAAAAGGTAGGTTTTGTTAGGAAGTAGATCTTCAATATTCACCTCTTTCACACCAATGATTACGTCACGATCTTCAAGACTATCAACCACAGGAACATTCAAATTACTGTATGCTTCATCTTTAAAAATCCTAACCTGACTTGATTGTACAGTAAGATTGAGATTGGAGTATTCTTTTATGAGTTGAACACATTGATTTGGTGTTAAAGGAACACGTTTATCAGGTGGATTTTTTCCTTCTTTAATTACGCCAAGTTTCAATGTATTCATAATGTGTGATTTTAAAGCAAATATAACAGATGATTTCAGGTATAAAACATCTGTATAATATTGGTCTTTTCTATTTTTACAGTCAAAATTCTAACTATGCGTAAGTTCCTAACTTTAACACTTTTAATCCTTTCGGGATTAGCCTATGGTCAAACGTTTGAAGGGTCTGTTACCTATTCAATTGAGTACATCTCTATGCCAGATGAAATGGCGGGTTACATCAATATGTTTCCGAGATCAACTACTCTTTATGTAAAAGGTAAAAAGAACCGAATGGTTCAAGTAACTGAAAACGTAGGTACTCAAATCATGATTGTTGACGAACAAGCAAGAATTGGCTACATGGCTATCGATCAAATGAACTCTAAAGTGTATGCTAAGGTCCCTAGTTTTGTATTGAATGAATACTTGAAACCAACTGTTTTAGACATTGATTACACAAACGAAAAATCTGAAATTGCTGGATACAACTGTAAAGAGGCACTTATTCAGCATGGCGAAGGTGTTGAGAGAACTCAAGTTTGGTATGCTACTTCATTGCCTGTTGCAGATTATAAAGACTTTAAAATGTTGCGTGGATTTCCAGTTGCTTATTGGGTAAAAGAAGGTCCTGTTAGTATTAAATACGAAGCAACTCAAATAGATCAATCAAAACAAAGTGATTCACTTTTTGAAATTCCTGAAGGATATCAAGAAATCACTTGGGAAGAAATGGTAGCAACAGGGTTCTCAACATTTTAAGAGAACCCCCGCTAGTGTTATTATCTCATCATTAGTCCGTAGATACTAACGAAAAACTCGTGACTACCTGAAGAATATTTTGCAATATCAGTAGTGGGATAATCGTAAGAATATCCCACTTTCATAAAGTCTTTGATATTCAAACCACCTAAAATCACAACCGCTGATTCATGTCTGTAAGACAATCCTAACCAAAATTTCTCTTGATACTCGGCTTGAATACTAACGTCAAATGATGTTGGAGCTGGATCTGTATATCTTACCAAAACACTTGGTAGCAATACCACATCTTTATTAAACTCGATAGAGTATCCAGCAGTTAGAAAGTGGTGAAAGTTTAATTGACCAGCCTCACCTACCGATTCAGAAACAATACTGTTTTGAAACAATTGCTCAGCTGAATATCCTGCAAAGAAGTTGTATGTACTTAACCACAATGCAAATGAACCATCAAACACCGTTTTAGATGTACCATTTAATTGATAGTTGATGTATTGCGGATCGTTTGGGTCTATCAGGTTGATTTTAGACTGATCAAGTTCAAATCGAGTGAAACCTAAAGCCAAAGATGAAGCCAACCTCCAATGTTGATTTAATGGAATATTAAGTGTGTAGCTTCCTTTTGAAGATGTTGTTAAGTAAGCTCCAGCCACATCGCGAACTACGTATCCACCAACTGCGTGATACAGTTTTTTCTCAAGAACTTTGGCCTTGATAAATCGGTAAGAACGAATTCCTTTTACTTTAACCTTTTCCTGAGGTCTATTTATCGCAGCGTGAGCTGAAAAGTAAAAAGTGCTTGGCGCATCATTGAAACCAGCCCACTGTTTTCTATACGAGCTTGCTACTTCAAATCCTGGTTCTAAACCAGCTGTAGCAGTGTTTAAAGTGTAACTATTCATTAAGTACTGGCTGTTAGCCGAAAGCTGTTGAGCTCTCAACTGAAAAGTCAGTGCCGTTGCAATGAATAATAGGGTTATATATAGAAGCTTTTTCATCAGTTGATAATTGTTACAATTCCGGTTATACCTTCATGTCCACTTCCTAGGTTTAGGATAAAATAGTAAGATGCTGCTGGCAATTTTTCGCCATTGTAAGTACCGTCCCAATCATTGTGGTAATCGTTACTTTCATAAACCATCTGACCATTTCTGTTGTAGATTTTTACAGAAACAAAATCATATTCATCAAGTCCTTGTACTTCAAAGTAGTCGTTTATGCCATCTCCATTTGGAGTAAATGCAGTACCTACATTAACGTTGTTGTGAATATTAACCACTACTTCTTTTTGGTTTTCACAACCCTGTTCAGAAGTTACAACAGCAGTATAGGTAACTGCCTCGGTTGGAGCTGTTAGAGTGATAGAATCTCTAGGTGTAGAAACCAGATCTTCTGGGAACCATTGATATGTTGATGGAATATCTGAAGTCACCCACAATTGAAGATCATCACCGTAATAAACAGAGGTATCAGCCTGTACTCGAATTTCTGGAATTGGATTTACAACAGCAGTAAACGAACACTGGTTAGTATTTCCACTTTGATCTTCCACTTGCCAAACTACATCGTAAGTACCTATTTCAACTGAAGTACCAGGATATGGCCCACTTACTAAATAGTAATCTAAATCTGTACAGTTATCTGTTATTTGAGGAATATCGTATTGAACACTAGATTCACATGTTTGAACATCTGCTGGACAAATAATTTCAGGAGCGATAGTATCTAATACTGTAATTTGAACCATCGATCTTCTGATATTTCCACTTGGATCTTCAACTTGTAATTCAACTTGATTTACACCTAAATCGTTACAACCAAATACCGACTGAACAAACGTAGTTGACGAAACGCTACAATTATCATTCGTAGATACAATAGCTGTGTTTGGATCTGCAATTGCTTCTCCGTTAGCATCTAAATAAACAGTAATTGGTTGAGTTAAAACTTGAGGCAAAATGGTATCCAACACATTTATAACAACAGGTGCAGTGCTCACATTTCCGTAAATATCAATTGCTGTAAATGTTACAGTATTTGCACCAACCTCAGAACAATCAAAATTGGTTTGAGACAATGAAATTGAATCTAACATGCAGTTGTCTGCTGTTCCAGCGTTAACAGCCTGAGGAGTAGTTGAAGTTTGACCATTAGCATCTAAATAAATACTAATGGTTTGAGTTGCAATAACTGGTGATACTGTATCAACAACTGTTACATCAACGTTTCCATTTTGGAAATTACCATTCACATCTTGAGCAGTAAACACCACTTGA
>CAJWSQ010000020.1 GCA_913045895.1 uncultured Flavobacteriales bacterium
TTACAATCTAAATTAATATCACCTAATGCGGCAGCTAAACATTCTGTCAAAATTGTGAGTGCTCCCTTGCTAGAACTGTATGCAGATAGACCAGGGAATTTGACTGAACCCTGTACTCCGCCCATGCTTGATACATTAATTATTGATAGGAATTGATTATATAAATGCTCAGACACCACCTTTTGAAGGAGGAAAAAAGGAGCTTTTACGTTTGTGTTGTATACATTATCATATTCCTTGGGGGTGATTTCATCGAATGATTTATTCAATGTTAGCCCCGCATTGTTGATTACGAGATCAAACTTGAAAGCCTTTAATGGATCAAGAAGCTCATTATTCTCTTCATATATATGTGTGAGATCGGCTTTTATATGTGTAAGGTTTGTTGAATCGAACCCATCTGTATTGATGTTTGATCTAGAAATGGCAACAACGTGAGCGCCATTTAACAAAGCTATTTTCATCAATTCAAATCCAATACCTCTACTTGCACCTGTAATTAATACTGTTTTCATCATTATATTCGTTACACCAATGTAATATCATACAAATGTATCAGAGACTTTTAATCTTAATTCTGTTTAGTGTTATTATGATTTCCGAAGGCTATGCTCAGAATACGGGAAGTGTTTCACAAACTCCATTTAAGTCATCTACTAACAAGGATAAAAAAGGACTATCAGACAAGATTTTTCTTGGAGGTGGATTAGGAGCCCAATTTGGAACTTACACCTACTTTAATATTAGTCCTTCTATTGGCTATAAAATTACTGACGATTGGCACGCAGGTATCAATTTGAACTATACCTATTATGAGGATCGAAGATATGACTACTCAACCAACGTATACGGAGGTGGTATTTTTACGAGATATATTTTCTTCGACAGCTTTTTTGCTCAAGCTGAATATGAAGCATTAAACGGACAGTGGAGTTTATATAGAGACCGCTATTATATAAACAGTGTATTTGTTGGTGGTGGTTATATCCAAAGATTTGGAAATAGCTTTGCCGCAATCATGTTGCTCTGGAATTTGAATGACACGCCTTATAGTCCGTACGCAAACCCTGTTATTAGAATGACTTTTGGATTTGGGCTATAAAAAAAGGTGTACCATAATAATGATACACCTTAATATAAAGTAGAGAACGATGTTCTTATGATAAGTTCTTCTCTAAAGCTGAGTAGTAGCTTTCTTCAAATGAATCAGCCGAACCCCAATTCTCGTCATCGATGATTACATCATCAGCAGTAACATAACCCAATGTTGAGAAAGGAACATTTTCTTCAGAGATAAACTCCATGAAGTTTTCATACAATGCTTGAGGAACCGAAACCACTATTCTACCTTGAGCCTCACCATACAAGAAAGCATCTTTACGAATAGAAGCATCGGTATCAATTCTAAATCCTAATCCTTTAGGCATTGCCGACTCTAATAATGAGATGAATAATCCACCATCAGCACAATCGTGAGCAGATTCGATCAATTCGTTTTGAATCAATTTAGAAACTACAGCTTGAACTTCTGACTCTTTATCCATATTGAAATACGGAGCTGGAGATTCTTTCACTTTATGGAAAGACGCCAAATATTCAGAAGAAGCGATATCGTTTTGAGACTCTCCGATTAAGAAGATGTGATCTCCTTCACGTTTGAAGTCTAATGTCATAGTGTGTTTCTTATCCAATACTCCAATCATACCGATTGTTGGAGTTGGAAATACTGGAACTTCTTTACCA
The DNA here is from genome assembly GCA_913045895.1 of uncultured Flavobacteriales bacterium. Lineage (GTDB taxonomy): Bacteria > Bacteroidota > Bacteroidia > Flavobacteriales_G > Salibacteraceae > UBA6049. The sequence goes on from CAJWSQ010000020.1 coordinate 1,744, forward strand.
CCTGAAACTGTTTGGTTGTAGAACGAAACGTTACCACCAGTTACTGGAGCTTTGAAATGTTCACATGCAGAACTCATACCTTTAATAGCCATTACAAATTGCCAGTATGATTCTGGATTGTATGGGTTACCAAAGTTTAAGCAGTTTGTAATTGCAGATGGAGCACCACCAGAACAAGTAATGTTACGAGCTGCTTCAGAAACTGCAATCTGTGCACCAACAAACGGATCAGCTTGAACGTATCTTGAATTACAATCTACTGTCATGGCCAACGCTTTGTCGGTACCTTTAATGTTAACCACTCCTGCATCAGACGGAGCATTGGTTCCCATGTTTTTGGTTCCAACCATTGAGTCGTATTGTTCAGCAACCCAATGTTTAGATGCAATATTTGGATGATTCACCAAGAAATGAGCTACTTCTTTCAAATCAGCTGGCTCTTCAACTTGATCAATATTGAATTTCTTGTATTCTTGGAAATAAGCTGGTTCTTTGTATTCACGCTCGTAAACAGGAGCGCCACCACCAAGTACCAATGATTCAGCAGGAGCTTCGGCAACCAACTCACCACCTTTGTAGAATCTTAAGTTAGGACCATCGGTTACTTCACCGATTTTCTCAGCGTTCAAATCCCATTTTTCGAAAATGTCTTCAACCACTTTTTCATGACCTTTCTTCACAACAGCTAACATACGCTCTTGTGATTCAGAAAGAAGGATTTCAAAAGCTGTCATTCCATCTTGACGAGTAGGAACTTTATCTAAATCGATATCCATTCCACAACCACCATCAGCAGACATTTCAGAAGTTGAACAGATGATACCAGCAGCACCCATATCTTGCATACCGATTACAGCATCTGTTTCAGCCAACTCTAAAGTAGCTTCAAGTAATAATTTCTCTTGGAAAGGATCTCCAACCTGAACAGAAGGAAGGTCATCAGCTGACTCATCTGTAATATCTCTAGATGCAAAAGATGCACCGTGAATACCATCTTTACCTGTTGCAGAACCTACAATGTAAACTGGGTTACCAGTACCGCTTGCAGTTGCCGATAATGTTTTACCAACTTCAACAATACCTGCAGAGAACGCATTTACCAATGGATTGGTGTTATAGCTATCGTCAAAGAAAACTTCACCACCAACTACTGGAATACCAAAAGCATTTCCATAGTTACCGATACCTTTAACAACCCCTTTAACCAACCATTTGGTTCTATCCAATCCGATGTTACCAAAACGAAGTGAGTTTAATTGAGCAATCGGACGAGCACCCATAGTGAAGATATCGCGGTTGATACCACCGACACCAGTTGCTGCACCTTGATACGGCTCAATTGCTGAAGGGTGATTGTGCGACTCTATCTTGAAACAACAAGCTAGGCCATCACCTATATCTACCAACCCAGCATTTTCTTCACCAGCCTCAGCCAACAAGTGTGGCCCTTTCTTAGGCAATGTTTTCAACCAGATAATTGAGTTCTTATAAGAACAGTGCTCTGACCACATGCCAGAATAGATTGCAACTTCGCAAAAGTTGGGAGTTCTACCCAACACCTCTTTAATCTTATTGTACTCCTCTTCCAACAGACCTAGGTCTTTAGCATGTTGCAAAGTACTTGGCTGTGTATCTACATTATTCATCATGAGCATCGAATTGTGCGCGCAAAAATAGTCGAATCCATTCAAGAGAATCAAATTCCTGACTAAGTTATTCACTAAGAAAATGAACATCTGCTTACTTTTACCTGAAATTTGGAATATATGATCGCAATTATAACCGGTGCATCAGCCGGAATTGGTGAAGCTACAGCTCACGCATTGGCTGAAATTGGCTACGATATAATCATTACTGGCAGAAGAAAAGAACGCCTTGATGAACTTCAATCTGAAATCGAATCGAAATACAATGTAAAGGCCTTACCACTTGCATTTGATGTCAGAAACTATGAGGAAACTAAACAAGCTTTAGAAGGATTACCTACAGAATGGAGTTCTGTTGATGTATTGGTAAACAATGCTGGATTGGCTGCTGGTTTAGAACCTGTACAAGAAGGCAAGGTTGATAATTGGGAAAGAATGATTGATACCAATATCAAAGGATTGCTGTATGTAACTAGAACAATAGCTCCAGGAATGATAAAAAGGCAAAAAGGCCACATATTAAATGTAGGTAGCATTGCTGGTAAAGAAGTGTATGCCAACGGAAATGTGTATTGTGCAACCAAACATGCCGTTGATGCATTATCTAGAGGAATGCGTTTAGACATGGTTCATGACGGAATTAAGGTTACGAACATAGCTCCAGGGTTAGTTGAAACTGAGTTCTCACTGGTTCGATTTGATTGGGATTCGGATAAAGCTAAAAACGTATACCAAGGATTTGTTCCACTTTCTGGAAAAGACATTGCAGATTGTATTGCATTTGCTGTTACAAGACCAGCACATGTTACCATTGCCGACATGTTAATCTTCCCAACAGCACAAGGAAGCGCTACTACGATTGCTAAAAAATAAAGATGCAAAAAAAGGCTGCCATATATATAGGTATACTAACTACTCTTTTTTCATGTTCTGGACTGCGAAAAGAAAAGGTTGACTTAATCATTCACAACGCCACGATCTACACGATTGATGATATGAGTCACGTTGTTGAGGCGATGGCTATTCAAGGAGATTCTATTCTTGAGATTGGTGCCGAGCATGAAATCATGAATCGCTATCAAGCCAAAACAGTTTACGATGCGCGCAAGCAATTTGTCTACCCTGGATTTATTGATGCTCACTGTCACTTTTACGGCTTTGCCAAAACACTCTCGAAAGTTGACTTAACAGGAACAACGTCTTGGAAAGAATGCTTAGACCGAGTACAGCAATTTGCTGAAGAAAATCCAGATTTAAAATGGATTACTGGGCGCGGTTGGGATCAAAACGATTGGGACGAAAAAGAGTATCCCACAAATGATGAACTCAATCAATTGTTTCCAGATAAACCTGTTTTACTGAGACGCATTGATGGACATGCAGCAATAGCCAACCAAGCAGCATTAACAATTGCTGATATTTCATCAAAAACAAAAATTGAGGGTGGAGCAGTATATTCACCAAATGATAAATTAACAGGAATCTTAGTTGACCGCGCTGTTGATTTGGTTCTAAATCACATTGATGAATTACCCGAATCAGTTCTTCAATCAAACTTATTGCAAGCTCAACAAAATTGCTTTAAGTTGGGATTGACCTCTTTGGCTGATGCTGGATTGACAAAACCAGCCATTCAAAAGTTAGAGCAATTGTACCAAGACAGCATTCTATCTATCAGGCAATACATTATGTTATCTGACGATAGTGCAACACTCGCTTATTACTTACCCCAAGGAATTAACAAAACTCCCTATTTCCATATTGAATCTATCAAGGCATATACCGATGGTGCTCTAGGATCTAGAGGTGCCGCTCTGCTTTCACCCTATTCAGATTCACCTGAGGAATCGGGGATGATTTTATTTTCAGAGGCTCATTTTAGAAATCTTGCAGAAAAAGCATATGAAAATGGTTTTCAGTTAAACTCACATTGTATTGGAGATTCTGCCAATCGGTTGATGTTAGATATTTACGGTGAAGTTTTGGGCGGAGTTAATGATAGAAGGTGGCGCATTGAACATGCGCAAATTGTAAATCCAGCTGATCTGAAGAAATATCAAACATTCACAGTAATTCCATCTGTGCAACCAACTCATGCCATTTCAGATATGCCTTGGGCTGTAGATCGAATAGGAAAAGAACGTTTGCAACATGCTTATGCTTACCAAAGTTTATTGAAGCAGAATTTTATTATTGCATTGGGCACCGATTTTCCAGTTGAAGGAATTGATCCGCTTCAAACTTTTTACACTGCTGTATTCAGAAAAGATAAAAATGGTGAACCCGTTGATGGATTTTTGGCTGACGAGGCTTTATCTCGCGATGAAGCTTTAAGAGGAATGACCATTTGGGCCGCGTTATCTCAATTTGAAGAAAACGAAAAAGGCAGCCTTGAAAAAGGCAAGTTGGCCGACATTGTGATCCTCAATAAAGATATTCTTGAAATTCCTGAAGGCGATTTCCAAAACACAAAAGTGGTTGCTACGTTTATTGGAGGTAAACAAGTATTTCCATTATGAAGCAATTCGTTCTCTTTTTATTCATCTCATTGCCATTTTTATCTACCGCTCAGAATTATTTAGATTCTTGGAGTTCTGAAGAATTATCGAAAGCTAAAACGGCAGAAGAAGCTAGTTATCTAACTCCAGAAGAAAAAGCAGTTGTTCTGTATATGAATTTAGCTCGTTTGAATCCGAAGAAATTCAAAGAGACTATTCTGATACCTTATATAAAGGATCACGAATGGAATCAGGGAAAAGAATACAAATCGTTGATTCGTGAATTAGACCAATCAGAAACTAAGGGTGTTTTAAGTCCTAGGAAAGATTTATATGAATTCGCTTTGATTCATGCTCAAGACATGGGCAAAACAGGAAAGATTGGCCACAATTCATCAAGAGGAGTTTCTTTTCAAAAACGTATCAAGCCGTTACAAGAAACATTTATTGGAGTTGGCGAAAATTGTCAATATGGTTTTGAGGAAGGTATTGCGATTGTTTTGGATTTATTGATTGATGAAGGCATTCCAGATTACGGTCACCGCAAAAATATTTTGAACGAGACCTTTATTTATTGTGGCGTTTCCATTGCTCCTCACAAAAAATACGGTTACAATTGCGTACAAGAATTTGGTGCTGCATTGAAATAGGCACTTCGTTTTATGAAAGAGAAACTAAAAAGCTTGATGCCTCAGCCTGTAAAAACGGGAATTTACAAAGCAAGACTTTCTTACCAAAGGGTAAAGCGATTTGCTTTTGAAGCATCACATCCAGGCAGTCAGTTTGGTTGTAATTATTGTGGAACCAAAATGGGTGCGTTTATGCCCGATGGCGAACCACATCAGATTTTAGTTGACCTTCAGGTTTTGAGTGCCGGAGTACGTGAGCATTGTAGATGTCCGCATTGCTATTCTAAAGATCGAGATCGTTTGATTCGTTTTTTCATTGAACGAAAAACCCATTTACTTTCTGAACCAAATACAGTTTTACATTTTGCACCCGAACCAGTTGTCAGAAAATGGTTCAACTCTTTGAACAATTTGGTATACATCAATGCAGATTTAGACCCTATGTTGGCTGATGAAGTAATGGACATTACAGCCATTCCTCTTCAAAAAGAATCTGTTGATGTGGTTATTTGCAATCATGTTTTAGAACATATTCCGAATGATGGACTTGCCATGCGTGAGTTATTTAGAGTAATGAAACCAGGTGGATGGGCAATTCTTCAAGTTCCGATCTCCCCTATTCTAGATAAAACCATCGAAGACCTTTCTGATTTATCACATGCTGAACGTGAAAGAAGGTTTGGTCAACGCGATCATGTTCGCATTTACGGTAAAGATTACGTTGAAAGACTCATGTCTATTGGCTTTGAAGTAAAACAAATTGAGCCTTCCAGTTTCTTGTCAGATACTGAAATTGAGCACCACGGCATATTGGCTCAAGAAACGATTTACTTCTGCACAAAATCTTAACACGTTAGTTCCAATTTCATCGTTAAATTTGATCTTGTCACCTCTCAGAATTACTCTTGATTTGTATCGGTGAGTGATTAATCACCTTTAGTTATAGAAAATACCCCTTCGATTTGACATAGGAATTGAAAAATCCCTATTTTAGTAAGCTACGAAGAAGCATTATACAAAACATGACTACAAAACTGACGCGTCTTTTCGACACGATATATTACCAGCAGGAGAAAAATCCAAATACAGATGCTTTCACTGCCAAGGTTAATGGAAAATGGGAACCTTTATCAACTTCTGATTTTATCGATCAGATGAACACTTTCAGTAGAGGTTTATTAGAATTAGGAATTCAACCAGGCGATAAAATCGCTTTGATCTCAAATAACAGACCTGAGTGGTGTGTGGCTGATTTAGGTTCCTTACAAATCGGAGCTATTGATGTTCCTATTTATCCAACCATTTCTATTGAAGAATACGAATACATTTTCAATCACGCTGAAATCAAATTGTGTATTGTTTCAGATGACGTTTTGCTAGAAAAAGTTCGCGCTGTAAATGATAAGGTTTCAACCCTAAATGGAATATACACTTTCAATAAAATTGAAGGCGCTAAACACTGGTCGGAGATTTTAGAATTAGGGAAAGACAAAGATCAAAGCCGCGTTGAGGAACTAAAGAATCAAGTAAATGGTGATGATTTAGCATCTATTATTTACACTTCTGGAACTACTGGAACTCCAAAAGGGGTTATGCTTTCACACAAGAACATTCTTTCAAACTCCATTGCATCAACAGATCGTTTACCTGAATTGATCAATGCTAAGAGTTTGTCGTTCCTTCCTATTTGTCACATTTACGAACGCATGATTACGTATTTGTACATCTATAATGGTGTATCGATATACTTTGCTGAATCTTTAGAGACAATTGGAGAGAACTTAAAAGAAGTTAAACCTGATATTTTCACTGCTGTTCCTCGTTTACTTGAAAAAGTATACGACAGTATTATCGATAAAGGAAATGCCTTAACAGGAATAAAAAAGAAACTATTCTTTTGGGCTGTTTCTGTTGCTGAAGAATGGGAACCCTATGAGAGAAATGGATTCTTTTACGGCATAAAACACAGTATCGCTGATAAATTGATTTTCAGTAAGTGGCGTGAAGGAATTGGTGGCAACGTAAAAGCCATCGCTTCGGGTAGTGCAGCTTTGCAACCTCGTTTAGCTAGAATCTACAATGCTGCTGGAATTCCTGTGATGGAAGGTTATGGATTAACAGAAACATCTCCGGTAATTTCAGTAAATCAAATGGCTGGTCATGGTTTTATGATCGGAACAGTTGGCCGTTTGCTTCAAGATGTTGAAGTGAAAATTGCCGCTGATGGTGAAATCTTGTGTAAAGGACCTAATGTTATGATGGGCTATTACAAAGACCCTGAACGTACACGTGAGGTTTTAACTGAAGATGGCTGGTTCCACACAGGTGATATTGGAAAATTCACAGGAGCTAAGAATGATTTCTTAAAAATTACCGACCGTAAGAAAGAGATTTTCAAAACTTCTGGTGGTAAATATGTTGCTCCTCAACCTATCGAAAATAACATCAAATCGAGTACTTATATACAAGAGGTGATGGTTGTTGGTGAAGGCAAAAAACACCCTGCTGTTTTAGTTGTTCCAGCGTTTGAAGTAATCCAGCCTTGGTGCAAGCGCCACGATGTGGATTGCTATACCAATGAAACCATGATTCAAGATGATCAAGTTCGTGCTTTAATTTGGAAAGAGATTGAAGAGCGTATTCAACACTTGGGTAAATGGGAGCAACCTAAGAAAATGGAATTGTGTAGTGCTCCTTGGGGAGTTGATACAGGAGAATTGACTCCAACACTAAAATTAAAACGTAAGAAGATTTTAGAAAAATATGCCGATCTTGTAGATAAAATCTACGAATAATGGCGCGCTACAAAACACTCAACGAGTTTTATCCCTTCTATTTAGAAGAACATCAAAATACAACAAGCCGAGTTCTACATTTTATTGGAACTGGCTTGTTTTTTTCTTTAGTGATTTACTGTATTTCCACTTCCAGTTGGAATTTATTGATCTTCGGCCCTATTGCTGGTTATGGTTTTGCTTGGGTTGGACACTTCTTTTTTGAGAAAAATAAACCTGCGACTTTTCAATACCCCCTATTCAGTTTGCTTTCAGACTTCCGTTTATTTTTTGAAATACTGTTTGGAAAGCAGAAATTCACTGTCTAATGAATGCTAAGAGGAACATTCAACCTAAATAATCGTTTCTATTTTAGTATAAAACACTATTATTGTAATAGTTATAACGTCCAATGTGTGGATTCACCACCTTTAGACAATGTTCTAAAGGATTGATAGCGGTGAACTCTGACTTTGGACTTTTTTTATTTCCAATGAAAACCGCCATATTAATTGATGGAGGATTTTTCCTCAAACGCTACAAACAAATCAAAGGATTTGATAGTGACGACACTCCTGAAACTGTCGCTAAGAACCTAGTCTCATATTGCTTCAAGCATATTAATCGAGTAAACCAATACCGGTCGAGGTATAATTTACCTTTAACTGAATTATACAGGATATTTTACTACGATGCAAAACCATTTGATGGAGATTCAAGAAACCCTATCAGCGGAAAATCAATAAGCTTTAAAAATACACCTCAATATAAGTTTAGGCATTCACTTTTTGAGGAGCTTAAAAAACAAAGGAAAATCGCTTTAAGACTGGGATTTTTAAAAAACAGTTCAAAAGATTGGGTAATTAGGGGGCGACACACAAAAGCACTTATTTCAGGTAAAATAACCATTAATGACTTAACCACTCAAGATCTAGATTTCCCATTGAATCAGAAGGCAGTAGATATGAAAATTGGTTTAGACATTGCCACATTAGCTTTTAAAAATCAAGTTGAGCAATTAATCTTGATTGCTGGTGATAGTGATTTTGTTCCCGCAGCAAAGTTTGCTAGAAAAGAAGGTGTAGACGTAATACTCGATCCAATGCTAAATAATATCGACCCAACCCTTCATGAACATATTGATGGATTAATTACTATAAAGGATATGAGTAAAAAACCAAACTCACTTCTTTAACTCATTAACAAGACTCTGTTATAAGAATTCAATTAATAGAAGGAAAAGGAGAACATCAACTCCTTACTTTGTAACGCGATATGGTAATGCATTACATCTTTCTATTATTCTTTCTGATTGCTTTTATAGCAGCACTTATTAGAACAATCGGCTATTTCTACAAAGATTTTTTAGCCGAATGGGGTCTGATTTTTTCAGATGCAGATTTGTATGCTTTTAGAGATTTGGTTCAAGCCACCTTTAATATGGCTGAAGCATCTATCGGAATTGTGATTTACCTAATCGGAATTATGACACTATGGTTAGGTATTCTGCGTATCGCTGAAAAAGGTGGCGTTATCAATTGGATGTCGAAAAAAATTGAACCATTCTTCATATTACTCTTTCCTGAAATCCCGAAAGGACACGAAGCTCATGGAGCAATTGTCATGAATTTTGCTGCAAACATGCTAGGACTTGACAATGCAGCTACTCCATTTGGTATTAAAGCCATGGAGCAATTGCAAACCATCAACCCCGATCAAAGCAAAGCATCCAATGCTCAAATCATGTTTTTGGTTTTAAACACCAGTGGTTTAACACTGATCCCCATTAGCGTGATGGCATTGAGAGCCGCTGAAGGTGCTTCTCAACCAACCAATGTATTCTTACCCATATTATTGGCTACTTATTTTGCTTCGTTAGCTGGATTGATTGTAGTTGGTGTCAAGCAAAAAATCAATCTCTTTCACCCAAGAATTTTAATGGTATTGGGTGGATTAACCGCCTTCATCGCTGGATTGATTTATTGGTTAACCAGTCAAACACAAGAATTCATCAATGGATTTTCAACCGTAACAGGCAATTTCATTTTGATGTCGCTGATTATTATGTTTCTGATTATTGGATACAGAAAAGGAATCAATCTTTATGAAACGTTTATTGAAGGTGCCAAAGAAGGATTTTCTACATCCATCAAAATCATTCCGTACTTAGTTGGAATTTTAGTAGCAATTGGAGTTTTCAGAGCTTCGGGAGCGATGGATTTTATTATTGATGGAATCGAATGGATAGTTGCTTCTATGGGATTCAACACCGATTTTGTGGGTGCACTTCCTACAGCATTTATGAAGCCATTAAGTGGTTCAGGAGCTAGAGGAATGATGATTGAAACGATGCAAAACTACGGACCAGATTCGTTTCAAAGTTTCTTATCAGGAATTTTTCAAGGAAGTACAGAAACTACATTTTACACGATAGCCGTTTATTATGGAGCGATAAACATTTCGAAAACCAGATACACTGCCGTTGCTGGATTAATAGCCGATTTCGCTGGAATTCTAGCAGCTATTTTTATCGGTTATTTATTCTTCGAAGGTTGATAACGCTCTAGCTTTCCCACTACTGACTTTTGTATTGCTCTCAGCTACATAAGGATATTGAGAAAAGATGAGTGAAACTATTTTTCGGGCTTCTTTCTCATTTAAATTGTTTCCTTGAATATTTCCTTGAGCACCACCCTGCCAAATCAATCGTTTTTCATCGGCTAAAACAAAATCAATCACTAGTGTTCCTTGCTGATAACTGTACTCGCGGTATTGATAGTTATCCCAACCGTAGTATCCCCATCTCGGGTCATACATACCTGGGGTTCTATCAACAACCACCTCTTTTTTCTGCTGTACACGACCATCAAAGGCGATGATTAAATCTGGCAATGTATCTGCCAACACATATCCTCTTTTATCCATCAACGTTTGAATTGAGGCTTCAATGCGTTGATATGTAAGGTCAGAGTACTTTTCATCTTGATTGGTATGTACAATCTGATACGTTTTCAATTGCGAAAAGTCGGCTCGAGGATCTTGATCTGTAAAAAGCTGATAAGAAGGTGAGCAAGCCACCATCAATGCTAGACTTAAAATCAGTCCGAAAAACAACCTATTTATGCTCTTAATTCTTTCCATGCTTTTCCAAGGTTACGAATAATATCTCCAGCAATTAATGATTCTTGACCTATTTTAAGTGCTGCAAAATCACCAGCTCTACCATGTATATAAACACCAATTATTGCTACTTGTTTGGGAGAATAGCCTTGAGCCAATAATCCTGTTAAAATTCCAGTTAACACATCACCCGAACCTCCAGTTGCCATTCCGGGGTTTCCTGTTTGATTGAAAATAATCTCACCATCTGGAGATGCAATGGCCGTATAGTGGCCTTTCAATAAAGTTACACAATTGTATCTGCGGGCAAAAGCGCTCAACTCTTGCAAACGATGGTAAGGAGAAAAATCGCCAACCAACCGTTTAAACTCTCCTGGATGTGGCGTTAAAATACTTCCTTCAGGAATTAACGCCAACCACTCTTTGTTTTCAGATAAGATGTTAAGCGCATCGGCATCCAAAACAATTGGTTTATCTGCTAATTTAAGGGTGTTCCACAACCAATGAGTTACAGTTTCAGATTGACCAATGCCTGGGCCAATTCCCATGGCATCAAATTCGTGGTGATCGCAGATATAGTTTAATTCACTGTCATCGTCATCTGGTAAACACATGGCTTCTGGTGCAGAAATTTGCATGATTTGCAAACCATCGCCTGGAATATGAGCAGTTGTTAAACCTGCTCCTGAGCGCAAACACGCTTTGGTGGCCAATACAGCTGCCCCCATTTTACCACGAGCTCCAGCAGCAATACACGCATGACCATAAGTTCCTTTGTGCTCAAATGCTTTTCTTTTCTTCAGCAAAAGTCTGATCCAATCGGCATCTGACGCGAAATATTTAGTTGGTTCTTGGAATATAAAATCTTGACTGATTCCAATGGGTAATACATGAAATTCACCAACATAAGTATGATTCTCGGGCATGAAAAAAGAAAGCTTCGGAAATTGGAAAGTTAAAGTGTGGTTGGCTTGAAATCTTATTCCACTATTTTGGTCGTTGTCTTCGGCAAATAATCCTGAAGGAATATCAACGGCAATTCTAACAGCTTCTTGCCAATTGAGGTATTCCATGATTTGACTTACCCAACCTTCAACCTCACGATTTAATCCTGTTCCCAATAAAGCATCAACTAGAATTGTTCCATGAGAAATTGCAGGTAAATCATCGGCACTGGTGACATCTTCATGTGCTAAACCAACCTGATGTAAACGATTGAAATTCTCTTGAAAATCTGGTGATCCGTTTTCTGAAAAGCGAACGATTGATATGCGGACACTGTAACCACTGTGTTTCAATAACCGAGCGAGTGCCAAACCATCTCCACCATTATTTCCCATTCCAGCCCAAATCCAAATCAAGCGTTTTTTGCTGACGTTAGCCAAAAACCAAGAATGCAGTTGCATGGCAGCACGTTCCATCAAATCAATTGAACGAATAGGTTCATTTTTAATGGTGAATTGATCCGCTTCTTTTATTTGATCTGCTGTGTATACTTTCATGATTTCTCGGTTTTCTACGAATTTAACATGAGAAATTTTAGCAGATTATGACCAAAATCAAATATTCTAAAAAAAGAAAAATCCCCCGAGCCTATGCTTGAGGGATTAGAATTAAACTGTTAGTATCTTATCATGAACCTCCAATACCTGATGAATGATTGATTTTTCGCCATCATTGTGAATGACATATTTGGCGTAAGGTCTTTTTTGCTCATCGCTCCATTGTTTAGAGATGCGATCTTCCACATCCTTGCGAGTCATTGCATCGCGTTTGAGAACACGTTCAATTCTTATTTCGATGGGAGCTTCTACCAAAATTACCTCATCGCAAGATTTATAAGTACCGGCTTCAATTAAAATAGCCGCTTCTTTTAAAACATAAGGGGCGTCTTGTTGAGCCAACCATTCTATAAAATCATCGCCAACTGCTGGGTGAATAATAGCGTTGAGCTGTTGCAGTTTCACTTTATCTTTAAAAACAATTTGAGCTAAATAGGCTCTATTTAATTCGCCATCTATATATACCTCATCGCCAAAAAGATCAATAACAGCTTCTTTAACTTTGGGTTTGAAATACAATGCTTTTGCGCGATTATCGGCATTGTAAACAGGTATTTTCAATGATTCAAAAACTTTACCAACGGTAGTTTTTCCACTTCCAATTCCACCTGTTAAACCAATAATTTTCATTTTCTACGGATAATGTATTCTACACGAGTAGGCTCAAAATCTATGACCTCAACATTGGTTGCTGCCGATTCTATAGAAACGTGGAGTTTTATGGGAGAGTCTTTTGCAATGTCTTTATAGTCTACCACAGCTGAGAAATTGTGGATATTAATTTGGTCGAAAACAGACAATCCAGCTGCATATTTCACTTTTACATTTGAAGGGTAAACACTTACCGCAACTGAGTCAGGCACATTCTCTACTTTAATGGCTATGCTCATTTCACCTTCTGTAAGCTGTTCAGCTTCAGCTTCAACATGGATGTATTGAGGTTCAACCCTGAGTTTCCCTGAACTTAAAGCTAAAGGTAAATCAAATGAAATACGTTCTTTTAAATCTAAAATCTCTTTTTGAGCTGTTGCCACCTGATCTATTTCTTCTAATAAGTGATCTGGGCCATATATCATGATTGAATCGGGCTCAACAATAATTGGTTTTAATGCGTGGTGATTGGCTGGTTGAATGTTCACTTCCAGCTTAACTGGTACAAATTTTTGAGCAACATCTTCTAAAACCAACTGAATAGAATCATGAGATGCTCCAAGAATACTTACAATTCTACCTAAATCGTTGCTCAATTCTTTGTTGAGATTTCGAGTGTTGATTGAAATCTTTTCTTGACCAGATTTTACGTAAATCGGATATGAAGAAGTATTGATAATTAGCGGATCTTGAACATCCTTATCAATTGAAAGTAGATTGAATCCGTCTCCTTCAACTCTCACCTGAATGTGATCCGGAGGAGAGTTTACAATCATTTTTCCATCAGGAATATTGTTGTATTGAATGGGAACAGTGATGGCTACTACATATGATTTGCTGAGTGCATTGAGCAGCCAAAAGATAGTTGCGATAACTACACAAAAAAGAAAAATGGTGAACTTCCGATTTAACCGGAAGTTCTTTCCCCATTTAAGTATGTTGTTTGTTGAAATCACGGATTAATAATTCCCGTGAAAGGTACTACTTATTTGCACCTTGTGCTAATTCACTTACTCCAGCGCCTTGTGTATATTCTGGAGAAATTGCAGACTTTTCGATGACCATTTTTGTTTTGCTTTCAACTTCAATCAAAACAGTAGTATCTCTAATTTCTAACACTTTTCCGTGAATTCCACCAATGGTTACAATGTTTGCACCTTTTTGTAATTCTTCTCTAAACTTCTTAGACTCTTTTGCTTTTTTCATTTGCGGTCTGATAATGAAGAAAAAGAAAACTACCATTATCAATAAAAGAGGACCGAAGTTTCCAATAATTTGTTCCATGAGATTTTAAGTCTGATTTGCCTATTAATTATTTTCATCTGGACCAACTACGTCACCAGAAATGGCAACTACGTTAGTTGATGGATTTGTATTTGCAACGATATATACTTTTTTGTGTTGACGTCCCATTTTTCCATCACTATTGAATAACACTTCAATTGTACCAGACTCACCTGGTGAAATTGGAGTTTTAGGATATTCAGGAACAGTACATCCACAAGAAGCACTTGCTGAAGAAATGATTAAATCACTTTCACCAGTATTGGTGAATTCAAAAGTCATACGAGCTCTATCACCTTGAACGATAGTACCGAATTCTCGTAAATCTGTTTCAAAGGTCATTATTGGCAATCCTTCTTTTGAATCTGCATCATCAGCAGTTGCAGGATTTTTAACCAAATCTGTAGAAATGTTTTCAGAGTTGTTTTCTCCACAAGAAATCATCAAAAGCACTACGGCTATTGTTCCAAATATTTTTCTCATTGTTATCTTAATTAATTAAACCTCTTCCTGTTTTGGCAATTTTATTGTCGTTCTTCAATTGGGCTACCAATTTATCTAGAACGCCATTAATGAAATTGCCCGAATTCGGTGTGCTGTAGCTTTTGGCTAATTCGATGTACTCATTCAACGATACTTTAACAGGGATGTTTCGGAAATACAAAACTTCGCAAAGTGCCATTTTCATAAGTAACACATCTAGTTTTGCAATACGTTCTAATTCCCAGTTTGAAGTATTGTTATCAATGAGACTTCCTAACTCAGGGTCAAAGGAAATGGTTTTTTTGTACAATTCTTTGATAAACTGGATATCATCTTCCTTGTCTTTGAATAAAGTTGGGAGGATACTACTATCCGGATTATCGTCATCTTTTAGTGTATTGATGAACTTTACGATATTGATGCATACCAATGAAAGATCATCATACCAATAGATGCTTCTATCTTCTAAGAAATCATGTAGGATTTCATATTCTGCGATAAATGCTTTGAAAATTGAGATGATGAACTGCTTATCTTCTTGAAAAGATCTGCTTGGGTTGTTCATATACTCAATGTACAATTCACTATCACGTATTTGTCTCCATAATTTTTTAACGTTATCTGATTCAATTGCCCATGAAATTTTCTTTGTCTCAAGTAATTTCTGAATCTGAACGTTGTTATCAATAATAGATAAGACCTTATTATCTACAAATTTGGTATTGGGATTAAGGTCATCTTCGGTTGGTAGACGTTTTTGACTGTTTAATTCAATTTGACGTCTTGCCATTTCTCCCATGTCTGTAATCAACAACAACATATACAAGTACAAATCTTGAATGTCATTGATACTTTTCAGCATGTTTTTTTCGCCAACAATCATGTCTTTGTTAGACGATTGATAAGCGTATAGAGCTTGAAAAACCTTTACCCTAAGGTATCTTCTATTTAGAATTCCTTGTTGTTGCATCTTCTATTAAAATCCTCTGTGCACGTTGGCTATTGATTCAATTCTTCTTTCAGCCATTCGGTTAGCAGCAAGGTAAGTCGGGATATTTTCTTCATCAGCAACTCTAAAAATCTCTAGAGTTGTGTTGTATATATTTTCGGTTTGAGCCATTGCTCTTTCTCTGTTGTATCCTTCCAGTTCAGAGAAACAATTGATAATACCACCAGCATTGATAACATAGTCTGGAGCAAAAACAATTCCTTTTTGCTTTACCGCTTCACCATGTATTTTTTCATTTGCTAGCTGATTATTTGCTGCACCTGCAATAATTTGAGCCGATAACTTAGAAAGTGTATCATCATTAACAGTAGCACCCAACGCACATGGAGCATAGATATCCATTGGTGTTGTATACACAGCATCAATGTCTATTACATTAACATGCGGATGCTTATCTGTTACTTTCTTCAAGTTATCTTCATACATGTCGGCAATAAAAATGTGAGCACCTTCTTTTACAAGGCTATCGATCAAATTTCTACCCACATTACCAGCACCTTGAACCACAATACGTTTTCCTTCTAAACTGTCTGAACCATATTGTTTTTTAGCTGCAGCTTTCATTCCCATGTAAACACCATAAGCTGTTACAGGAGATGGATCTCCACTACCGCCTAGAGATTCAGGAATACCCACAACGTGTTTTGTTTCCATGTGAATGTATTCCATGTCGCGAGTGGTCATACCAACATCTTCGGCAGTAATGTATTTACCACTAAGTGAGTCAACAAATCGGCCAAATCTACGCATCAAAGCTTCAGATTTAATTGAGCGAGCATCACCAATAATAATGGCTTTACCTCCACCTAAATTTAAACCAGAAATGGCTGATTTATACGTCATACCTCTTGATAAACGCAATACGTCATTCAAGGCCTCCAACTCATTTTTGTAAGACCACATACGGGTTCCACCTAGAGCAGGACCTAAAACTGTATTATGAATTCCAATGATTGCTTTTAGTCCAGTTGCTGAGTCGTTACAGAAAACGATTTGTTCATGCCCTAAGTTGAGCATTTGTTGAATGACCGGATTATCGGTGTCATTCGCGTTGTTATAGGATTTCACTTCCATACTGAACTATTTTAGAACGTACATGTTAAACTGCGAGCTTATTTATCTCTACTTTTGGCCCACCTATTCGGAGGGCAAAAGTAGTTTTTTTTCATTCCGAAAAACAGGTTCAGAAGAACAGAATTAATGAAGTCGTTACTCTATCTCAATAAATACTTCTTTAAATACAAATGGCATTTGATCTCAGGGATCCTATTTATCGCCATTTCAAACGCATTTTCGATCCTTCCGGCTCAGATTATTCGTTTTGCATTTGACTTAGTAAAAGAAACTATTATTCAATACCGCGTTTTGGATGAATTCTCAATCCAAGATGATTTCTACAAGGTATTGAGTAGAATCTTGCTCTTGTTTGGAGGGTTGGTTTTAGGATTATCATTATTAAAGGGATTGTTTTTGTTTTTCACCAGACAAACAATCATTATTATGTCTCGAAGAATTGAGTTTGATCTCAAAAATGAAATCTTCGAACATTATCAAAAACTGAGTTTAGCCTTTTATAAACGCAATAACACAGGCGATTTAATGAATCGCATCAGTGAAGATGTTAGCCGTGTGCGCATGTATTTAGGGCCTGCAGTTATGTACAGCATCAACCTATTGGTTTTGTTTGTGATGGTTATCATGACCATGTTATCTGTAAATGTGAAGCTTACACTGTATGTGTTATCTCCTCTGCCGCTTCTTTCCATTTCCATATATTATGTGAGTAACATCATCAACTCAAAAAGTGAACGTGTGCAAAGACAGCTCTCTAATTTGAGCACTTTTGTTCAAGAAGCATTTTCAGGAATTCGCGTTTTAAAGGCTTACAACCGAGATCAACAACGCTTGGAGTATTTCCAAAAAGAAACAACTCAATACAAAGACCTCAACTTAGATTTGGTTCAGGTGAATGCCTTGTTTCAGCCACTCATGATTTTGTTGATTGGATTGAGTACCATTATCACTATCTACGTGGGAGGAAAACTTGCTGCAGCAGGTGAGGTTACAACCGGAAACATTGCCGAGTTTGTTATTTATGTAAACATGCTTACTTGGCCAGTAGCTGCGGTTGGTTGGGTTACCAGTTTAACACAACGTGCTGCCGCTTCTCAAGAGCGAATTAATGAGTTCTTAAAAAGCGAGCCTGAAATTGTAAATCACCAACCAGATAGATCAAACATCAATGGTTCAATTCAATTTAAAGATGTTTCATTCACATATCCAGACAGTGGAATTCAAGCTTTAAAGCAAATTTCATTTGATATTGAATCAGGAAAATCTTTGGCAATTATTGGTAAAACAGGTTCAGGAAAATCAACTATCGCCAACTTAATAGGTCGTCTATTCGAAGCTAACTCAGGCGAAATCTCAATTGACAACACACCACTAAATCAATTGAATTTAGGCGATTTAAGATCATCAATCGGATATGTTCCTCAGGAGGTTTTCTTATTCTCAGATTCCATTAAGAACAACATTGCTTTTGGTTTAAACGAAACCGAAGCTACTGACGAAGTTGTTATTGGCGCTGCCAAGGCTGCTGAAGTTTGGAAAAACATTCAAGGGTTTCCTAAAGGTATGGAAACACGAGTTGGAGAAAGAGGAATTACTTTATCTGGCGGACAAAAACAACGTATTTCAATTGCTAGAGCGATCATTAAAAATCCTCAGATTTTAATCTTTGATGATTGTTTATCTGCAGTAGACACTCAAACCGAAGAACGAATTTTACAAAACCTTAAAGTACTGGCTGAAAACCGGACTACGGTTATCATTTCTCACCGTGTTTCGTCTGTAAAACACTGCGATAAAATCATCGTACTAGATGAAGGTCAGATAGTTGAAGATGGAAACCATGATTTCTTAATTCAGAAACAAGGAATTTATTTTGAGCTTTATCAGCAGCAATTACTAGAGGAAGAAATCGATTAAGGGTTTTGTTCGTCTTTTTATTTCATTAGATTTGATACCATAACAAGCAAACTCGTTGTTTGATTTGTTTTAAATGAGGAAGATGGAAGATCAATTTGATAGAGAACAGGACGAGATTTACGGGAAGTCGGTAAGAGCAGGAAAAAGAACTTATTTCTTCGATGTTCGCTCAACAAGAGGTAACGACTACTACCTTACAATCACAGAGAGTAAGCGCAAATACAACGATGACGGCACTTACGAATATCAAAAACACAAGATTTTCCTTTATAAAGAAGACTTCGAAAAATTCAGTGAAGCTTTAAGCGAAACATTCAAAAAGATCATTGATCTTAAACACAACGAGGAGAAAAAAGCAACTGACAGAATTGAGCAAAGCTTTACAGAGGTTAGCTTTGAAGAATTAGGTTAAAATTACCTTTCTCCGTTCCATTCAGCATAAAATTGACTCAAGAACTGTTTCATGTATTCAGTTCTTTGAACAGCCATTTTCTTCCCTTCATATGTCTGCATTCTATCTTTAAGCAACAATAGTTTCTCATAAAAATGATTGATTTGAAAAAAAAATTATTTATAAAACATTTCCG
>CAJWSQ010000021.1 GCA_913045895.1 uncultured Flavobacteriales bacterium
GCGCGATGCTTCTTCATAAGCAGATTTCAGTTTACTCTGGATATCATCTGACTTAACAGAATCGCCCATTTCTAGCAATTGCTTGGATAAATCGCGGACTTTATCCACCATTAAGTCTGAAGCGTAATACGCGTTTATTTCCTGTACCGTTTTTAAGCTATTCAGTCTTTTTTGAATACCTGAAATAATACGCTCTGCAGATTGTTGCAGTGATAAACTCTTTTTATTTCTCGCTTCACTCAGATAGACTTTCTTTGATTCGAAAGCATTGTAAACCTCTTCTCGCTTCTCATTGATTTTAGACAAGAAATTCTCAAACTCAGCAAAACGTCCTTCCAACTCTTCGAGCTGAACCATGAGCTTATTCAAATACTCATCGCATTTTTCAGGAGAATCACTGATATCCAAATAATTTGTCATCCCCTGGTTTACCAACTTCAATTGCGCATTGAACTCAGCCTCACCTTCTTTACCCATCAACTCTTTGCGCTTTTTCTTTAACGCGGCATTGATGCGGTTGAATTTGGAGTAAATACCAGAAATGGAATCGATAATTCGAGTGGTGTGAGTGGCATCTTCTATTTTGAGATTACTCACAATCTCAATGAGCATTTCCAATTCTTTGGAAACCTTGAGGATATCTTCTTCGAGCTTTTTAGCTTCTACAACTTTAGCCAACTGATCTACCGAAGCACTTAATTTCTCTACACGAACTTCGTAGGGCTGTAGCGCTTCTTTTTTCAGTAAAAACTTGACAGTTTGTTGCGAAACTTGCTCAGTAATCTCAATCAGTTGCTTTTCGTATCCGTCTATTTTTTCGAGATCGGAATACCTTAAATCTTTGAGTGAAATGATTTCACCCCTAGCAGTTCTTAACCTTCCTAAACGATCAACAAAATCTTGAATACTAGCCGATTCCCCTCGTTTTGCAAGCGATATAATTTCATCACTCTTTGCAAAAACCTCGTTCGATCTTTCCCTAGTATTCTTTTTAATTCGAACAACCTTTTCGTATTCTTCAATTGCCGAAGAAGCTGCATTTTTAATCTCAGTTAAAGGCTGTTTAATCTGATACGCTTCTTCATGATTGAGCCAGTGATAAGCATCAATAACATCAGTTGCAACCTTTACTAAATCGATATACAAATTGGCATAACTATCTTCTTTGTTAATCAACTTAATGAGCTCTTGGCACTCAGCCATAGCACGCACAACCTCTTTATTTCCGAGCTTGTATAAGTATGATTGATTCTCAACTTCAATAGTCTTGTTTGGAGAATAGAATGGCGTTTGCCAGATTTGAAGTACGTGATGCTTTTTTTGTTCCTCTTCACTTTTGAAGAACACCATTTCACCGTCATCAAAAATGGAATAACCATTACATATAATTGGCGTTGCTACTTCTTGCTCAATGATGTTGTAAGAAAGTAAATTATACACCCCTGTTGCCGGCTGATAGAAAACATACATGAAATCTTCACCATTGGGAGATGGAATACGTTTCTCAAACAACATATTTTCTAACTGGATATCAAACAGCTTAACCTCACCAGTTTGAATGTAATATCCTTTCGCAAATATTATCCCTTGATCATCGGGCAATAAAACACAGCTATCCTCTAAAGCATCTATTCGAACAGCCTGTTGAATCTTTTCATTGTAAACGAAATAGCGGAATTGCTTTTCTTGATATGGCTTGATTTTTAAGGCGATTAAATTCCCAATGATGGCAAAATAAATTTCTGCGTCATCAAGTGTTTGATCCGGATCCTCAACCTTTTCGCTGTAAATACCCTTTCCAGTATCTGTATTATCTTCAACCTTTATGGTTAGGTCGCCTTCAGTGGTTTCAACAAACACACGGTCTTGAATGGAAAAGTGTGGATGTTTTCCATTGCGCTGCATATCGCGCGTTACCTTTTGCCATTGAAACTCATGCTGATTTGGGAAACGAAACTCATGATCGCTGCGGTTATCCACATAAACCAACTCGCCATCATTAATTGCCCACTTGAATGTTTTGATATCCTCGGTGGTTTTACCCACCTGAAAAACCATAAAAATGAACTGACCTATCTCGGCAAATTTGACAAATCGAGTTTCTCGGTAATACTTATATAGATTAGCAAAATCAGCAACAAAAGCTTCATTCTTCAAGAAAGAAGCCGTTATTTTCTGAAAAGTATTTGACTGATTGTCATATGAGTAACAACTTATCACATCAGAAACCAGGGTTTCTGACTTAAGCCCCATATGCACATTATAGCCAAATAAAAATCGATTATTTCCAAGGGAAATAATATCTCTAGCTAAGCAGTTATTCTCAGTAGTGATTCGTTCTGTTGAAACCAGTTTTGTTTCAATAGAACCAAAAACTTCTTTACGTGCTTCGTTGAGTTTATTTAGTCGATTTCTAAGCTCTCCACCATGCTTTTGCAAACGCTCACGAATTATTTCATACGTGCCGCTTTCAAGAGAGATGTTGCTTGATTGCTCTGATTGTTCTTGCTCCATTGACATGTTAGATGGAATAAAATAATTGGACTCAAGTGAAGATCTGAGTCTGAAATAAGTGAGAAAGACTTTTTCAAGCCTTCCTCACACAATGGAATTTATCAATTATTCAGTGATTCCTAGATCACTTGGTTTTGCTCCTCCTAAACCAGCATTATTAGCTAGATATAGAATTTGTTGCAATACACTTTGTTTAGATGGGTCGTTGGTTTGAGTCATCATTTTCGACACCAAAGCCGCGATTGATAGATTCTTTAAATCTTCAGAATCAATCTTAGATTCAGCAAAAATTGAACGTAATTGATCTACCAACGTAGCTCCGTTCGGATCATCCAAAAGTTGGGTTTTAACCTTGGTAAAGATTTCGCTGTTATTTACAGTTCTATCAAGAGTTTTACCAGTAGTAATTGCCCCAACAATTTTATCGAAGAATACAGATTCACCACCAACGATATCAATCTTAGCCGATTCAAGCGCACTTGATAACACTTCTGCTTGAGCATCAGCAATTGATTTTTGGATGTTGATTTGAGCCAATTCAACTTCTTTCTCTTTCTCCAATCTAAGTTTAAATTCTTCGTGTTCTTTACCAACACCGTCCAGTTTCTTCATCGCTTCAGCTTTACGGTCGATACCTTCTGCCTCTGCATTGAATAACTCTCTGTTTACGTTAGCCTCTGCCAATCCTTTTTCTTTATCAGCTTCTGCTTTTCTCAGAATCACCTCAGCCTCTGCTAAACCTTTCGATTTTTCAACCTCTGCTCTAGCATTACCAATTCTCAATTCAGCTTCTGCTTCAGCATGAGATTTAGCCTCAATACCTTTAGCTTCTGCTAATGCCTGATCTTCAAGAACTGAAGCTTCAGCTTCCCCTTCTTTCTCTCTCGCTTCGGCTTTAGCCTGCATTACTTTAGCCTCAGCTAAACCAGATGCCGCAAATTTAGAAGCCTCGGCATCAGCCAATACTTTAATTGCTTCTGCACGTTGAATAGACGATTGCTGTTCAGCATCAGCATCAATAATTTTTTGTTTAGCCACAAATTCAGCAGCTTGTTTAGCAGCTTCTGCTTTTTTGATTTCTTGAACCAATGCAGACTCTGCTTCTTGTTCAGCTTTAGTGAGAGCCACCTTCTTAGTACGATCGGCTTCAGCGTATGCTCGAGTATCTTTGATTCTTTCTTCTTCGTCAACTACAGTCTTTTCGATAGCAACACGTTCACGAATAACTTCTTGAATATTTTTCTTCTCAGTTTCAACAGATTTTTCTTTTTCAATCTGAGCCAGTGTAACTATTTTCTCACGCTCTGTAGCTTCAAGCGCTCTATCTTTTTCTACTCTTTCAGTTTCAATTGCTTCTGTACGCTCTTTATTTTTAGCAGCAACAATAACCTGACGGAGCTTGTTCTCTTCAGCCACCATCACTTCTTCTTCAGTAGTAATGCGGGCTCTCTCAGATTTTAATCTTTCTTCTTGTTGCACTCGAAGAATCTCTGCTCCTTCTCGAGCTTTTACGCTTTCAACCTCACGTCTTTGCTTTTCTTCACTTTCAGCCAATTGGCGCTCTAACTGCAAGATTGCTTCACGAGCCTCAACATCTTGTTGCTTGATTGTTTTTTCTTTATCACGCTGAATAAAGTTGGCTTTAACAGCCTCATTAGATGTGATTTCAGTAATTTTCTTGATACCTTCAGCATCTAAAATATTATTTGGATCAAGCGCACTTAAACGTGTTTGCTCTAAGAAATCGATTGCTGCATCATCCAACACATAACCGTTTAAGTCTGTACCAATGATGTTGATGATTTCTTTTCTGAACTCATCCCTTTGATTGTATAAATCTACAAAGTCGAATTTCTTACCTACAGTTTTTAATGCTTCAGAAAACTTAGCATCAAACAACAATCTTAAAGACTCTTTGTCTGAAGCACGGCTACAACCTACCGATTGAGCCACTTTCTTAACATCTTCAACCATTTCATTTACACGAACAAAGAAGGCCACTTTAATATCAGCACGCATGTTGTCTTTACACACCAGGCCATCTTTACCTTCTCGTTCAATAGTTATGGTACTTAACGAGATATCCATGATCTCTAAGCGGTGCAGTACCGGCACCACAATCATACCATTGAATGATACTTTAATACCACCAACTCCAGTACGAACCAAAGCTTGACCTTGAGACGCTTTGTGGTAAAAGCGGGCAACCATTGCCAGGATCCCAAGTACTAATACAACCCCAACAATAATGCTGGTGATCAGTGAATTTTGAAATAACGATTCCATTTTAGTTAGTTAATTGAGTATTTGATTAATCAATCTGATTGTAGGGCTCTATCAAGTAAACTCCCTCTTCTTCAGAAAGCATTTGAATGAATAACACACGATCTCCTTTAGACACTTTAACCCCTTCTCTCGTTTTAATATAAAACCTCAAAAAGGTTCCCATGTAATTAACCTCAGCCTGTCCCTTGCTAACATCATCAGCATGAAGAGTAACAACTCCCACTTTACCAATGATCTCTTTCTTTTTGCTGTCTTTATCAATATTCCCGAAGAACTTAACAAAAGGCCAAGTGAGAATTTTAGCTATAAACAAGCAAACAAAAAGTGTGGGTAAAAAAACAGCCAACCCGAGGAAGAAATTATGAATCCCTAAAACCCCATTGATATTGATTGTTATTAACCAGAGCGGTATAACGAGAAAGCTCAACCAAATCATTAGCGGAACTTTTCCTAAGTTAAAGAATAGCAACACGTTGTTGATCCAGCTAACTCCAACAGAAGATGAGTTCACATCCATTTCTGCATCAGCATCAAGATCAATGTCTGCTTCGTAGTCTAAATCAAAATCTAAGAAATCTGTACCCAAAAAACCGAGTATCACGATTACCCAATAAAATATGATAAAAACCAGCAAAGCTGTTGGAATTGCATTTGCCCAGTTAAATATGAAGTGTAGGAATTCAGTCATTGTTTTTATTATTCCGCATTACCTCCTTCAGGAGTAATACCTAATTTTTTCTTTAGTTCAGCTAATTCATCACCAGCTTTACTCGCACTTGCTCCTTCAAGAGCTTTGTTGATTTCATCATCAACAGATCTACTTTCATTAGCAATCTCTCCGTAACTCTCAGCCAAAGCCTCTTCTTGAGCTACTTTTTCTTTCATGCGCTCCAACATTGAAACAGTACTTGATGAATCAATTTGAGCCATTTGTTTATTGATATTCTTTGTAGCCGAACTCACTTTTACGCGAGCTTTAAGCGTACGAAGCTCATTTTCATATTGGCTAATTTGAGATCTCAATCGTTTGATATTTCCATCCATATTTTCAATAGACTCATCAAACTTCACTTTTTCAGATTTAGATCTTTCTAAGTGTTTCAAGTTTTCCTCTTTCTTAACCAAAGCTTCACTTGCTAAACGATCAGCTTCTTCAGCACTCAACTCACCTTTTTGAGCTTGTTGTAACAAAAGAATTGCTTTCTGTTCGTAATCTTTTGACTTATCCTCAAACAATTCAATATCATTTCTAGCTCTAATGCTCAGCGCCTTTACTTCGGCTAAAGCATGTAAGGCTTTGTCTAAATCTTCTTTCAAATCACGGATTCCTTGTTCCGTCATTTTTATAGGATCTTCTAACTTATCGACAGCAGAATTCGCTTCTGCCTTACCTATAGTAAATAGTCTTCTTAGAATATTCATAATCATAGATATTAGTATTTTGAAAATGTGATTAGTTCGTCAGAGTACTCACTCAGTAATAGACTCAATGAATTGATTGAACCTTCCAATTCATTTTGATCTAAATTTTCTAACTGTAACGTGTCTCTAAATATGACTTTCTTACCCGTTTCATCAAGAGCAAATGCTCCATGTACGATGTCACGATTTTTTATCAGGAGGTTTTTAAAAACATCATTGTTTCCTTCTTTCAACTCAAATAGAAATTGCTCCATGATTAGTATTGGCGAGGCACAAACCACCACCAGATTTCGTATCCCTACAGACTCATCTTCAACTACAAATACTCCTTCGGATGCATCTTGATGCGAGATATTATACTCTAGGTCTAATAAAAAGGATTTTACCTTTTCAAAATGATCACTCATTATGCTTTAAGTTTATGGTTAATAATTACGTAGATTGTGGACTAAGTAACAGCTTACAATATAGCACTTTTAGTTAGTGAGGGGAGAACACATTTTCCTTTCTTCTTTTTGCATGTTTGACAATTTAATTAGCTTTGAGCTTACAATATACTAAATATTTTAGTTTTGCTAATATTATTAGTAATTATTTTTTGAGAAATGTCAAAAATCGGAAATAACATACGCAAGATAAGAAGCGTCAAAAACCTTAATCAGAGCGACTTTGCCGACTTATTCGAACTAAAAAGAGCAAGTATTGGAGCTTATGAAGAAGGTAGAGCTGAACCAAAAATCAACACGGTTATTGAAATAGCTAATTATTTTGGCATAAGCACAGATGATTTGCTTACAAAAGAGCTTTCCGTTAATGATTTATATCGGTTTGACATATTCAGGGAAGATTTAGCTAACGACACCAAACACAACCTGACTCCCTCTACTGTACCTGTTGACTTAGTACAGATTCCATATATATCAACCAATATTCGGAAGCAGTATTTAAAAGAAAGAAAACTCTCTGAAGTTAAGGATCAGATCACACTACCTATGAATAAGGGATTCAATTACATTGCTATTGAAATCACAGACAACTCCATGTTTTATAATGAATCAGGAATAAACACCAATGATATATTAATAGGTATTAAACCTGAAAAGCTATCTCCTTCAAATGTTCAAGTTGGTAAGGTTTACATTTTTGAAACAGATCAAGACATCCTCATTCGAGAGGTAAATCAGAAGAACTTATCATCTCTTGAACTCACACCTTTCAACCCCAATTACTATGCAACCTCTATTCCAGCGAAAGAAATAAAAGCCATTTGGCAACTAGAAAAGCTAATATCTAATAATATTAGCAATAGATCGGATTTAACGAAACAATTAGAAAACCTTGAGAGCGAAATCAGATTACTAAAACGTAACCTACAGTAAATATGGCTGATAAAATTAGTAGCCTTGTAAATGAGATAAATTCCTACTTATCAGACCGAGTATTATCTCGTCAAGAAAAAAGAGATTTAAAATCTATCATTCAATCTATCTCATTGAATGAACATGATAAAACAGTTTTCTTATCAAAAGTTAGAGATTTACTTTTTGAAAATAAGTGGAACGCTTCGAGTGAACAACAAATTGAATGGTTCTATGAAATCTCTAAGTTGATTATAGCTACAGAAACAAATACTAACGAACACAACTCAAGTGCACGATTTAGCCCAGGAACTTCGTGTAGAGAAGCCATTTGTAATGCTATTCGATTCGCTAACAAAACCATAAGAATATGTGTTTTCACAATTAGTGATGATGATATCACAGAAGAAATAATCCGTGCACACAGATTGGGTAAAGACGTTAAAATAATAACTGACAACGATAAATCTTTTGATTTAGGATCTGACATTGAAGAAATGGAAAGAGCAGGCATTCCTGTAACTATGGATAATACTAGCGCTCACATGCATCATAAATTTGCGCTATTTGATAACAAAAAGTTGATTACAGGAAGTTACAACTGGACAAGATCGGCAGCATCTCACAACCATGAAAATATAATTCTTACTCAAGACAAAACATTGGTTGAGGCGTTCATCCACGAGTTTAACACACTATGGAAAGAGTTGAATTAAACTCATCCTAATCACCTATTTTCGCAAGCGCATTATAAGTCTTGCCGAACCATGAAGTTTTTATTGAATACCCTATGCTTTTTACTCTGCATACAGCTTTGCTATGCTCAACAAGATTTTTCTGATAAAACATACTTTCTAATTGATTCACTCAACCATTTTGAACT
This sequence comes from uncultured Flavobacteriales bacterium, assembly GCA_913045895.1. Classification (GTDB taxonomy): domain Bacteria; phylum Bacteroidota; class Bacteroidia; order Flavobacteriales_G; family Salibacteraceae; genus UBA6049. Next base: position 8,464 of record CAJWSQ010000021.1, read on the forward strand.
CAGTGGAGATGACAGCATACTTGTATTATCTAAAATAGAAAGCTATCACCAAGCAACTGAAGACACAAATAGACTCGCCATATTAGTAGAACTGGTAGAAGAATGCTGGAACGATGATGTATGGCCTCGGTATAATTCAGTGGTTTTATCGCAGGCAACGGATGCTTTAAATAAGATTGATAACCAAAAACTCCGCAACAAATACTTGCATTATCAGGGTGTAGCCTACGCCAATCAAGGTTACTTACACGATATTCAAAGTGATTTTGATATTGCTGAACAACACTATCTAAAAGCCTTAAAAGCATTTGAAGAAAGTGATGACGAGAAAGGCCAAGGCAAAATGCTTTACGCTATTGCACTCATTAATGAGGAACGAGGACGGGTACAAGTAGCCATTGATTATTTCAACAAATCACTCCGCCTAGCTGAGGCAAGTGGCGACTCCACTGGTTTGACTCATTTGTCTATGAGTTTGGGAGATATCCACTCAAGCTTGAGCAATAAAGAGGAAGCAATGGATCACTACAAACGTGCTTTACAGTTAGCTAAAGGCACTGGTGATAAACGCCTTGAAGGGTTTGCATCTACCACTTTAGCAACCATGTATTTATATCAGGAAGATTATGAACAAGCTCGCGAATTGAGTCTAAAAGGCATTCAACTTTTAGATGAAGCAAAAGCAGGAGCTGACAAAATAAACGGGTTGGATGTATTGGGTAGAATAGCTGCAAAACAAGGTCAACTTGATTCTGCCGAGATGTACTTTACCGAAATCATTAGGTTGGCTGAAAATGCTAATCGACCACAAGATTTAGTACAAGGACTTTACTCACTTGCTCAAAATGATCTGAAGCGAGGTGATTTTACTAAAGCTGAAAAAAATGCAAAGGAAGCTTATCGTATCACTAAAGAGTTGGACTTAAAATATAAACTGAGCGATGCCGCTGGTTTACTGGCAGAGATTTACACGCAAACCAATAAGTATAAAGAAGCCAATAAATACTTGTTGGAGTTTAATAATCTGAAAGATACACTCCGCAATGAAAACCTTAAAAACCAAGCTTTAAAGCAATCTATAGAATACGAGTACGAAAAACAAAAAGCTGTTGATGAAGCTGAGCATGAAGCCCAATTAGCAATTGCCGCTGCACGTGAATCCAGACAAAACATCATCATTTGGGCTGTTGCTGCAATCTTAGTTTTAATCAGCATTGCATTGGTGTTGAATTTCTTCCGTTTACGTACCATTCGAAAACAAAAAGAAGAACTGGATGAAGCATATCATCAACTGGAACTGAGTAAAAACGATAAAATTCTAGCCTCGAACTTGAAGGCACTTCAGGCGCAGATGAATCCACACTTTATTTTCAATGCGCTGAATTCCATCCAAACATTGGTGTTGCATGGAGACGTAGATAGCTCTTACGATTACATCAACAAATTTGCGATGTTAATCAGAGAAACGCTCAATGCTTCTGAGCAAGAATTTATTCCGATTGAAAAAGAGATTGAATCGCTTGAAACGTATTTGAATTTAGAAAAGCTAAGATTCAGAGAAGATTTCAATTATCAAATAAAAGCTCCAAATGAAGTTCCAGATAAGTACATCCCTCCTATGCTAATTCAACCGTTTATTGAAAATGCACTGAAACATGGCCTTTTCCACAAAGAAACCGATCGTGAGCTGGATGTAAAAATCACTATTTCAGATACACTTACTTGTGTGATTGAAGACAACGGAATTGGTAGAAAAGCATCTAAAAAAATCAATCAAAGTAGAAGTGCTAGTCACAAATCATATGCTATTAGCTCTATTAAAAAGCGCTTGGAAATGATGCAAGAAAAACTCAAAACAACCATCGGTGTGAATTACGAAGATTTGGAAGAAAATGGCCAAGCTGTTGGAACAAGAGTCACCATCAGAATTCCAATTTATGACCGTTCCTCAAATTAATTGTACGCTGTGTCAAGTAAAATTGAGTAATCGCCTCCTTCCTCTACTTTCGCCCGCATTAAAGCATTGCCAATTCATGAAGTATCTCTTTAGCATTCTGTGTTTCCTGCTTAGCCTACAATTTTCCTTCGCGCAAAAAGATTTTTCAGACAAAGCCTACTTCTTGGTTGATTCGTTGAATTTCATTGAGCTTTCAAAAAACGATTCTCTACTCATTCTTGAAACGGCAAAAAACTACCATGCAGCCAAGCACGATACCACCAAGCTCCAAATCCTTGAAAATCTGGTGGATGAATGCTGGAATGATGATGTTTGGCCGCGCTACAATCTGTTTATGCGAAATGAAGCCAAAAGACTGATTTCAACCGTTGATTCAGGAAGCGATGAATGGCGCAGGTATTTGTATTTTCTGGGAAGTGGAACCGGAGGAATCGGCTTCCAATTTGATGTAATTGGTCAAACAGATTCGGCCACTCATTACTACCACGAAGCACTGGAGTATTTTATTAAAGGGAATCATACTGAAGGTGAAAGCCTTATTTACGATGCTCTTGCCATGATATATGAATTGAAGGGAGACATGCGTAAGGCGCTTGAATTCTATAACAAGGCTCTACAATTGGCAGAAAAAAATCACGACTCAATCGCAATAGCTAATGCAGCGGTTAGCTTGGGAGATTTACATGGTGAATTGAAGAATTATCAGCTGAGCCGAGAACTATACTTAGAAGCTATTGAAGCTGCACATGCTACCAATCAAAAACGTGTTGAAGGATTCACTTACACCTCATTAGCAACCGACTATGTCGACAGAAATAAAACTGACAGCGCAAAAATCCTGACTAAGATCGGATTGAAAATCTTGGAAGATTCCGGAAACGAAAATACCATGAGTAATGGATTTAACATGCTCGGAAATATTGCGCTTTTTGAAAAAAAACTTGACACCGCTCGATACTATTTCAATGAAATGGATCGGATTGCCATAGCCAATCATCAGCCCGAGGATATGATTATAGCTCAGAGTAATCTTTACAGAGTTGAAAGAGCTTCTGGGAATTACGCGAAAGCTAAAATCCACGCTCTAAACGGATATCGGGTAGCTAAGGCCAACGATTTCCCTGGCCTATTGAGCAGAACTTCTAAAGATTTGGCTCAAATTTACGCCCAACAAAACCAAAGCGATTCCGCCTATAAATATTTATTGGAATACTCCATTTTGAGTGATAGCATAGTAAACACCGAGCTTAAAAATGAAGCGATCAAACAATCGATAGAATACGAATACGAAAAACAACAGGCAATTGATGAGGCTGAACACGAAGCCGAAATGGCTATTGCTGCTGCACGTGAATCTAGGCAAAACATTATCATTTGGGCAGTTGCCGCAATCTTAGTTTTAATCAGCATTGCATTGGTGATGAATTTCTTCCGTTTACGCACCATTCGAAAACAAAAAGAAGCGTTAGATGAAGCATATCATCAACTGGAATTGAGTAAAAACGATAAGATTCTTGCATCGAATTTAAAGGCACTTCAGGCACAAATGAATCCGCATTTTATTTTCAATGCGTTAAATTCCATCCAAACATTGGTGTTGCATGGAGATGTAGATAGCTCTTACGATTACATCAATAAATTCGCGATGTTGATCAGAGAAACGCTCAATGCTTCTGAACAAGAATTTATTCCGATAGAAAAAGAAATTGAATCACTTCAAACGTATTTGAAATTAGAGAAGCTTCGGTTTAGAGATGACTTCAATTATGAGATCAACACGCCAGATCGCATTCCAAACAAGTACATCCCTCCTATGCTGATTCAGCCATTTATTGAAAACGCACTGAAACATGGTCTTTTCCACAAAGAAACCGATCGTGAGTTGGATGTAAAAATCACTATTTCAGATACACTTATTTGTGTGATTGAAGATAACGGAATTGGTAGAGAAGCATCTAAAAAAATCAATCAAAGTCGCAATGCAGATCACAAATCATACGCCATTGGCTCAATTAAAAAGCGATTGGAAATGATGCAAGAAAAACTCAAAACAACCATCGGTGTGAATTACGAAGACTTGGAAGAAAATGGTACCGCAGTCGGAACACGAGTTACCATTAGAATTCCGATTTACGACAGTTCGTCAAATAAAACCAACGCTGCGTAAAGTAAATTTGCACAACCAGTTACTAGTAATTTGATTTGAACTCCATGAATAAAATACGCGCAATAATAGTTGATGATGAAGCCAGTGCACGCGAAAACTTGGCACTACTCATTAATCGATTCTGCCCCAATATTGAGGTGCTTTCATCATTCAATTTATTGAAAAAGGCGGTTGATTATTTACAAAATAACGAGGTTGATGTAGTTTTTTTGGATGTTGAAATGCCCGAACATGCTGGTTATGAAATCGTGGACTTTTTTGATGAAATCAATTTCGATATCGTGTTTTGTACAGCTTACGATAAGTACGCCATCAAGGCATTTGAAATCTCTGCAATTGATTATTTACTGAAACCAGTAGACATCACACGTTTAAAACAGGCCGCTGAGAAACTTCAGGAGAAACAACTTTTCAGAATCACCCAAGAACAAGTCAATCAAATAAATAGCTCGTTTAGAAACACCATAAAAGTAATGGATCGTGGTGAGCGTGTTCTGCTAAACAAAACAGATATTATTGCTATTGAAGGTCAATCTGCTTACAGTAAAATTTACACCCTCGATAAAAACTACACCGCCAGTAAAAACATTGCGCAACTGGAAGAAGAATTGGTGAATGATTCGTTTTTCTACCGCAGTCAAAAATCGTGGATTGTAAACCTCAACTACATTGACAAAGTCAATAAAACCGATAAAATAATCCATCTCCAACAAGGTATTGATGCTAAAGTATCGCGCCAAAAGTCAAAAGAATTTTACGAGTTAATCAACTTGTAAAAGCACTTCCTCAAATAAAAATCACACTTCCTCAAAGCTATTTTTCTTCGATTGAAAGGGACTCTAGGTTTGCTTGATCTTATTCAAACAAACAACATACCTTATCATGAAAAGAATTTTACTCAGCCTGGCTTTAGCAAGTAGCAGTTTATTGAGCATTCAAGCACAATCAACCATTTACGTAAACGATGATGCTACTGGAAACAACGATGGATCTTCTTGGGCAAACGCATACAACGATTTAAACGAAGCGTTGACGAACAGCTCTACAAATGATGAAATCTGGATTGCAGAAGGATTTTATACCAGAACATCTTCTACCGAAACTTTTAGAGTTGATAACGATGTTAGAATTTACGGTGGTTTTAGCGGAAATGAAACGGACAAAGACCAACGAAACATAAAAGCAAATCCTACGGTTGTTAGTGGAGATGTAAGTTGGAACGACCAAGGTATTGTTAGCAGTTCAAACAGCTATATGCAAGACAATGCCGAGCACGTATTTGAAGTACATAGCACCAACAGAGCCGTTTTTGATGGACTTATTATTGAACACGCTTTTAGTACAACAGCAGCAGGTGGTGGAATTTATGTGTACTCTCAATCGATGAACAATTTGGAAATTTCAAACTGTATTATCAGAGAGAATGTGTCTGCCAACAGAGCCGGAGTTCTTTTCTATTCAGAAGTTCCAGCGGCATTTTTGATGTACAACAACATTATTGAAAAGAATGTGAATGCAGATTTCAACTCTGCTTATACCGTTGAATACAGAATTACTGGAAACAGCCACGTTTATTCAGAAGTACACATGGTGAACAACCTGTTTAACGACAACATTACAGAAGCATTTGGTATGGGTGGAACTTGCGGAAGGTTTACCATCACACCTGGAGGTTGCGAGATAGACATTTTCCTAATCAATAACACTTTCATCAATAATGCTCAAGGCAGCAACATACCTGGCTTATTCGCTTATGAGTCTCATGGAGCTTCAAGCTACTTCTACCCTCACATCAGCAACAATATCTTCTACAACAATTATGAAGCAACAGACATCTTTAGAGTTTCAAATGGAAGTGCTAATACATTAGTTATCTTCCCAGAAGATTCTCATAACAATATTCAAGATTTTCCTGATCTACAAGGGTTAACCAATACGCAAATCATTAACGCTACGCCTTTTGTAGATTTTGTAAATGGAGATTACAGACCAATTGCAGCTTACGAAACTGGTGGAAATCCAGCCATGTACAGCAATTCAAATTTGATAGATGTATTTGCCGATCAAATGTATCCAGAGTTAGATTTAGCAGGAAATCCAAGATTTAATACTCAAGGAGAAATAGCTATTGGAGCTAGTCAGGCAGGTCCAAATACTTTGAGTGTAGATGATTTGAAAGAAACTGCCAATTTGAGCATCTTCCCCAATCCAGCTGACAACATCATTACCATAAAACATGAGTTAACTGGTAACTTAGACATTTCGATTTACACGTTAACTGGAGCTCAGGTTTCTAACACCGTTCTTTCTGATAATTTAAACACGATTGATGTTTCTAATTTACCAACTGGCTACTACATTTTGAAAGCTAAATCAGGCAATCAAGAACACGTAGAAAAACTCATTATAAAATAACATCTAAACGATTCATGTTTGAATAATCAAAGGCTCGGTATCTCTTGATATTGGATCTTTGTGTTTTTATAAAATGTACTTCCTCAAATAAAAATTGCACTTCCTCAAAGTTATTTCTTTAAGCGTTTTTGAGCCGCTACGTTTGCGGCATCTTATTCAAACAAACAACATTAATTCAAATGAAACACAGAGCTATGAAAAAAGCTTTACTCAGTTTAGCCTTGGCTACTGGCGCTATGTTTAGCGCAAAAGCACAAACTATTATTTACGTTGATGCAGATGCAACAGGAAGCAACAACGGTTCTACATGGGCAAGTGCCTACACCAATTTAGCAAATGCACTAGATAATAACGGTGTTACAGGTGCACAGATTTGGATTGCTGAAGGAACCTACACTCCTTATTATTCTAACTCCTCTTTCAATATTAGACATGGCGAAAAACTATATGGTGGTTTTAACGGTACTGAAACTTCGATTTCGCAAAGAAATCCAGCACAAAACATAACCATCTTAAGTGGTGATGTTTACGATGACGATTCTTTAGGCAATTACTATAACAATGCTAAAAGAATTATTAATGTAGATCCATATGACCCAAATAACACATTGAATGGTGAAGAAGTGGTTCTATTAGATGGGCTTACTATTTCAGACGCTTACAGTACAAGTACTGCTGGAGGTGGGCTTGGAACTGATTATCCCGGAGTATACCAAAAGGGTATTAGAATTTACAACTGCATCTTCGAAAACAACACCAATCGTTATCAGTCTGCGTTTAACTTCTATACGAGTTATGCTGATCCGGTTCTTGAAGTTTCGAATTCAATCTTCAGAAACAATCATGCATTAGAAGCATACACAGTAGAGTTTAGAGTTACTAACACTACCGGAGTTGAGTATCATGCAACATTCACAAACAACCTATTCGAAAACAATACAACAGTTGACTCTGTAACCGCAGGCGGTGGTGTAGCAGGTAGATTTGCAAACTTCTCTTTTACTACGTTTGAAATTCAATTGACCAACAACACATTCATTGGAAACAGCAACAATAATGGCAACTTCAATAAATGTCTATTTGTTTCAGAAAAAGGTAGTTCTGCAAATGCCGATATCATCATGGATTTCGACAACAACCTGTTTTATGACAATGTCAATTTACACAACATTGTAATGGACAATAACGCTATCTGGACCACCAAATACATTGGTGCAAATTGTAAGAATAACGGTGGCGACTGGAACCAATTAAACAGCTTTGTTGGAAGCCTTATTAGTCCGAATGATCCTTTTGAAGATTACGCTGCAGGCGACTTAAGACCAACAACAAGTTACTCTACACAAGGTGATACAGCTTCTTATCTTTCTACTTGGACAGATTACGATTTAGCGGGCGAAGACCGTATGGATTATGTAAATGGCACAATCGCTGTTGGAGCTTACCAAAGAGGTGTAGTTTGCCAAAATACAACTGCAACCATCAATGCTGAAGTATGTGAATATTATGAATCTCCGAGCGGTGATGAAGACTGGACAGTTTCCGGAACTTATGTAGATACTATTCCTAATTCGTGTGGCATGGATAGCATCATTACGGTAAATCTCACCGTGATAGTTGACTGGGGAGTTACCATTTCAAACAATGGAACCACACTTACCGCGAATCAGGACAATGCCACTTACCAATGGTACAGCTGCAACGAGCCTAAAGGGCCTGTAGATAGCGCTACAAGCCAATCATTTACGCCAACCACTCCGGGTATTTATGCTGTGGAAATCACTTTTGACAGTTGCGAAGTTTTTTCAGATTGCTTTGAAGTTGACAGCGTTGCAGCTCCTTTAGGAATTTCAGATGTAAGTTCAGCAGCTAACTTTCACATTTATCCTAATCCGGCAAATGACATCATCACCGTAAAACACGAGTTGAATAGCAACATTCAAGTTTCTATTTACACGTTAACTGGAGCACAAGTATCAAACACCATTGTTTCAGGTAACTCTAACACAATTGATGTTTCTACTCTACCTGCTGGTTACTACATTTTGAAAGCAAAATCTGGTGATTTAGAACACGTAGAAAAACTCATTATTCAATAACCCACAAACTATTTATGTTTGAATAATCAGAGGCTCGATACTGAAAAGTATCGGGCTTTTGTGTTTTGTAGAAATGCACTTCCTCAAATAATAATTACACTTCCTCAAAGCTATTTCGCAGCGCGTGTTTGAGCCTCTACGTTTGCGCCATCTTATTCAAACAAACAACATTAACACTAAGAAAAAAAGGAACATGAAACGAATTTTACTCAGCTTAGTATTATTGGCAACAAACTTTGTTGCAGCTAATGCGCAAACTGTAATTTACGTTGATGCAGATGCAACTGGAAACAACGATGGATCTTCATGGGCAAATGCATACACCAGTCCAAAAACAGCTTTAGATAGCAATACAGTTATCGGTGCAGAGGTTTGGATTGCTGAAGGCACGTATACACCGCCCGGAATTAATGATTATTTTATACTTCGCTTAGGTGAAAAATTATATGGTGGTTTTGATGGTACAGAAACAACTAGAGATCAAAGAGATCCTGAAGCGCATGTAACCATTCTAAGTGGTGATATTGATGGTGATGATGCTAGCGGAAATTACAGTAACAACGCCTATAAACTTGTTTATGTAGAAACAAATACACCGGGAGTTCCAGATGAAGTATTAATTGTAGACGGAATTACTTTTTATGGTGCTTACAGTACTTGGGGATCTGGTGCTGCTTTTGGAGCTAATCAAGGTATTATTGGTAGCAAAGAACTTCGCATCAACAATTGCACATTTGACCAAAACGTTTGCTATTATGCCCCTGCTTTCAATTTTAGATCTGCTGCAGATTCTCAATTGGTAACTGTTACAAATTGCATTTTCAGCAACAATAGATACTTAACTGGCTATGTTTTTGAACTAGTAGTGGCAACTCAAACAAGTGGTTCAAAACAGGCTATAATCGCCAATAATCTATTCATAGATAATTACAAATTTTCTACTTCAACATTCAACAGCGTTGCATTTATTGATATTAACACACCTAGCACATATTCTGTGCAATTCACCAACAACACTTTTGTAATTGATTCAACTGTTGCCAATGGATCAACCATGCCTGGAATCATAAAAGTGCGAAGTAGTCAAGTTAATGGTGATGTAGTTTTGGATTTTGATAACAACCTTTTCTACACGGCTGATAGTACCAACTTTACCTTGGTGCAAGATATTGGATCATTTCCTTCTACGTCATATACCAACAGCAGTAACACAAACAACGGTGGTAACTGGTCTGGTTTAAGTGTATTAAGTAATAGTGTAATTGATACGGTAAATTCTCCGTTTTTAGATTTCGCTAATGGTGATTACAGACCAACAACTACTTACAATATACAAGGAGATGTAAACTCATACGACACCAACTGGTCTGCATTTGATTTAGCAGGCGAAAGTAGAGTAAACCCATACAGTGGTTCAATTGCAATTGGTGCCTACGAATATGTTTCATGTATGCCAACATCAGCTACAATCCTTCAAGTAGCTTGTTTGGAATATACTTCACCAAGTGGAAAAGTTTGGAATGCTACAGGAACTTATTTTGACACCATTCAAAATGCTTGTGGGTTAGACAGTCTAATGAGATTCGAAATCTTGATTGCACTTAACCCTACTGTAACTGTTGCACCAAGCGGTACAGTATTGATGGCAAATCAAGGTTTAGCAACTTACCAATGGTATGACTGCGCAACCAATCAACCTATTTCAGGAGCTACAGACCAAACATTTCAACCAACCCAAACAGGCGATTATGCTGTAGAAGTAACCTTAGATAGCTGCACAGCTCTTTCTGATTGTCACAATGTAGTGGTTACAGGAGTAAATGATTTGAAGAAAGCCTCTAACTTGAATATCTATCCCAACCCTGCCGATAACATCATTACCGTAAAACATGAATTATCTAGCAACCTTGAAGTTTCTATTTATACAGTGACTGGAGCTCAAGTTTCAAGCACTATCGTTTCAGGCAACACAAACACCATTGATGTTTCTGCTCTACCTGCAGGTTATTACATATTAAAAGCTAAAGCAGGAAATTTAGAACACGTTGAAAAACTGATTATTCAATAGTTACAATATCCAATTTCATGTTTATCATAAAAAGCTCGGTATCAACAGATATCGGGCTTTTGTGTTTTTAAAAAAGGCATCCAACTTATGTATTAACCAACTTTTACTACCTCATTTTGCGTCTCATTAAAAAACTAACAATAATCCAAAATGAGAAAAATTTTACTCTTAGTCTTTTCTGTATGTTCAATTGCGCAGGCACAAGTTTTTAATTGGAGTTCAGAAGTAGACCCATCGTACAACAATGTTTCTGTTCACACGACTTCGCCATCAGGTGAAGTATACCTTAGTAAGCACACCAAAAACCCTTCTCCATCGTATTACGGAACAAACGACATAGTTAAATACGATACTGCTGGAAATGAACAATGGCAATATTCTATTGGTGGAAATGCTCGGGTTCAAACCATGTTGTATCATGAAGGTACTCTTTTTTTTAGCGGAGTTTTTAGAGATTCTTTAAGATTCAACGATTCCTTAATCACCATCTCATCATTTCTTGATTTAAGCTTTATTGTATCAATTGATAGCGATGGCAACTTCAATTGGTTAACCACTCCATGGACAACAAAACGAGCTATCTATAATCTCAAGCAATATGACCAAACGCTTTATGCTGTTACAATTGGATCTGGCTGGGGGTCAGAATCAATCGCTGAATTTGACTTAAACGGTAATTTACAGAATGAAGAAACTTTTAGTGGTGCCGTATCCATTTCAGATTTTGTTTTTGATGATTCAGATAATATCTACATCAGTGGCTACTGCAATTCGGGCGCTACTTTTGGTAATCTAACCATTCCTAATACAGGGTCTAGTTACAATTCATTTATTCTAAAAACAGATGCCAATTTCAATCCTATTTGGTTAGATGCTGGTCCGCATATCACGTTCGATTTTGAGCCTAAAGTCTACATGGTTGATGATACACTTTATTATTTCCATGCCCGTAAAACACCAACTCACGGAGCAACTCCATACATCTTTAAATATACTCAACAAGGTGATTTAGCTGATTCTATCTCATTCAGAAATTCTTGGTCACCGTATTATGAACATGGATGGACAAAACATAATGGTGAAGACGTTATCGTTATGCTAGAGCTCAAAATTGCAGCTGAATTTGGTGGTTTTCCGCTCTACTTTTTAGATAAAAACCTATCCATACTCAGAGCTGATACGTTAAGCAGTCTACATATATCTTACACTCATTTTAGTGCATCTGATGAAGCTATTTGCATTACTGGCAAAGCCAATTACGGTATCACATATAATAGTGACACGCTGCTTTCATTTAATGGTGGAGATGGAAATGGTATCATTCACTTCAGCTACGACCAAGACACTACAGGGAATCACTTAAGCACTGAACTAATCTCAAGCAACGATTTACCTGTTCGTCTTTACCCCAATCCAGCCGATGATATCATTACTATTCAACATGAGCTATCAAGCAACCTAGAGGTTTCGATATACACAGTAACTGGAGCTCAGGTTTCAAGCACCATTATTTCAGGAAACTCAAAAACCATTGATGTTTCTACTCTACCGGCCGGTTATTACATTTTAAAAGCTAAGGCAGGCGATTTAGAACACGTTGAAAAACTGATTATTCAATAATCCTATTATACAATTCATGTAAGGCTTGATATCACTTGATGTCAGGCCTTTTATTTTTACTGAGAATTAGAAAAGGTGATTACATTGTTGTTATCAAAATGT
>CAJWSQ010000022.1 GCA_913045895.1 uncultured Flavobacteriales bacterium
CGCATTGTCGCTAGGTTCGCCCGCATGAGCCATTGGAAAAAGGTTAAATTGTTTAAGTGTCAAACTAGTTAAACATATTGCTATTACTGTCAGCACGCTTTTTGTGTAGTTGTCAATTTTAAAATTATCCATAATAATTTTCTTTTAGTAGATTCTTTGCTTTTTGATTTTATTGTCCTGAATTTATCTGTGCTGTATCTCATTTAACGAATACAGTTAGTAAAGAGGAACTCTCTGGAGTGCTTTCCTGTCCACCGAAACCAAAGCTAGCTACGAAGCGAAAACTTTGCTGGAAGCCGTTCACCCGCCATAAGCTATATGCTGTGTTGTGCGTAGGCTTTTTGTTTTCATTTCAGTCAATCTAATGTTTTTAGATAGTCCAATATTTCGTCCGAAGCCTTAATCATTTTGGTTTTTACTTGTTCTGTCAGTTTTTCCAGATTATTAAAATCGGGATTTTCAACCAAAGTCGTTTCAAGAATGGAATATTTTGGCATTTCTGTTTTGTCTTTATTCCATTTAGCGTTTTTCAGCAGTTCCCAATAATTTTTTTGAGTCGAAATGGTATTACCAAGTAACCAAATCTCGAATCTCATTTCCACGTGATTCAGAACAAGTCCGAATTTTAGCTTTTTGCTTTTTAAAAAATCGTTCGAGTAATAGAAATAGGTAAAGTCCAAATATCCATGTAGAATCCCAGCAAACGAATATTGGTCTGAAAGAGTTTTAATGAATTCCGTTCTTAAATTCATAACGAATTTCACGAGCTCATTATAAGCAATTAATATGTCGCCTTTTTCAAGTTGTTCTTTATAAACTGCAACATATTTATTTAAATTCTCCATTTCCTTTTAGGTAAAGTTCTTTGATTGGCGGTTTTGTCATCTTACGAACAACGTTCATGGCTAAAGCAAGCACTGTGAAGGTACGTGCTTAACTATCGGCCGAGATAAAGTTATTAGAAAGTAGGGAAGTGTCAAGTTCATTGTCAAAACGTGGTTGGTTTTGCTGAGTTCTAAGTTAGTACTAGTTTATTTAGTTATATGTTCTGCAATTTCTTCTGGCCAGATGACAAATTGCCCATATTGTCCGTCTTTTTCAACTCCGCCTAATTCTTTTCCTCGCTTTGTTGTAATCCAGTCATCATATCTTTTATACATCAGTTTATTGTCAGTCAACCAGTCATTTACTTTTCGACTGCTAATTCCTGTCAGTTTCGATAATTCTTTAGTGGTTAACAATTTTGATTTTGAAAAATCTCTGTTTTTTTGAACGTTTTTTATGGTTTGTTCTGATTGCTTTTCAACCTCTTTATCTACTTTTTTAACTGTAATTCTAATCTCTTCACTTATTGTCAAAAGTCTTTGAACTTCGTTTAATATGTCGTTGTATAAATCTGGGTCTTTTTCTTTGGTTACGTAAATTCCCATTTCATCATTATTTTGTTGCGAAAAGGAATATAAGTTCATTGATGTTACAATAGCTTCATTTTCGTTTAAATAACACTTTGCGTGAAGCGAATTACAAAGGCTTGTTCTAATTCCGATTTGACTTTCTAACCAGTTACTTTCCTCAACTTGTAGTTTGTTTTCTCTGTAAATAATTCGGATGTCTCTTTTTTGAATATTTAAGTTTTCTAAATGGTCTTTTATCCGCTTATGAAACTGAAGATATGGACTAATTAAAATCAGTCGGTCATTGGTGTTTTTTATAAGCTCCTCTAAGTGATATGAAACACCTGTGGTGTTTAAAAATTTGGCCATTTTATATTAAAATTTTCGGTTTTTATCAAATTGTTTGGCAACGGTTTCGAGCACGAAAAGTAGTGCGTTTCTGAGCTGTTTACCTGTCCATCGAGACTAAGCTTACTAAGACCCGAAACTTGCGGAAACCAATGTCAGCCCTATGTTTTATAGCCATTGTTAGCATTAGTTATTTGTCATTTGGTTTCGATGTGCTTAAATTTATAATCAATAACAGTCCAATCTTCACTCATTACTCGTAGGTGTTTGGGGTATTTGCCATTATGACTCCAACATTTAATCTTTTTGGATTTGTTATTATTAAGGTTAAGGATTTGTTCAATTTCTTTCTTCTTCCTTAAGTATTTCTTCTCATAACCCCAAGCTATAAATATATCTTTAGTTTTGTCTAATGTAGTTTTAATGTATTGGTTATTCTCAGAACTTTTCTCTTTAAGTCGTCCACTAAGTTCTTTAGGACTAGTCGCCATTAGAGGAAATAAATTCAGTATGGTTAAAGAACCAAAATCATTGTCAACGCAATAATTATTGATATTTACAATCGTGTTGTCCAGTTTAAGTTCTGTTCCTTTACTTGGATTCATTAATATGAATGTCGCATTCCTTTTGTTTTTATTCCATTCTTTCCTATATCCATATCGATATTTTCTGTCTTGTGAATAATCAACAAAAATTGTTATGGTGGAGCTTGATATCAATGTATTCAAAATAGTTGGTTTTTATTAATTAATGCTAATACGGGATAAGAGTAGTATCACTTTTATCCTGTTTTGGATTGAGGTTATTATTGTATAATAAGTTTGTACTCAGTTGGTTTGCGGTTGGAGTAATTGTGTAAGTAAGTGATCATAGTTTTTAGGTTTCAGTCAAATCTAAATGGTTTTGGGGTTAACTACAAACACATCGTTAAGCTTTTTTAACTTCTTGCTTTGCACGGTTGCGTTACTTTAGCAGCCTTATGGGTTTTTCTAAACAGGTTTCTATTTTAGGTTGTGGCTGGCTAGGCTTGCCCTTGGCAAAAGCTTTTTTGCAGCAGGGCTACCGCGTGTTGGGGTCTACAACCACAACCAGCAAAGCCAACCAGTTGCAAGCATTGGGCATTGAGCCTTTTGTTTTTGCAGCAGAAGAAGTGCCAGCAGCCTTTTTGCAATCGCCTGTGTTTGTGGTTACCATTACGCCACAGCCCGAGGCTGTTATTCAGCAACTGGTAGCGCAAATCAAAAAGCATCCGCCACAATTATTGGTGGTTACCAGTTCAACATCGGTTTACCCAGATGTGCCCAATACGGTTACAGAAGCTGATGCAGTACATCAAGAAAATCGTTCGGGAATAGATTTATTGGCTTTAGAGCAGTTGTATCGGCAAGCGTTTCCTCAAACGGCAAGCATAGTGCGCTTGGGTGGTTTGTTTGGTCCAGATCGTAACCCAGCTCGTTTTTTTAAAGGCAGACCCGTTTCAAATGCCAACCAATCGGTAAACATGACGCATTTAGATGATGCCGTTCAGGCCATTATCACCTTGGTGAATCAGCAAGCAGGAGGGAAGGTATACAACGCGGTATCGCCAGAACATCCCACGCGTGAGGCTTTTTATACGGCCGCAGCCGAAAAGGCTGGTTTTCCCAAACCGCAAACCAGCACCAACAATATGGCGGGTAAAGTTGTTTCATCGGCAGCCATTATTCGTGAATTGAATTATACTTTTATCCATCCAAATCCAATTGCAGCACTTTGATTCGATTAGTTATCTCTATAGCATTTGCCACGTTTATTTCGTTGTCGGTTTTCGGTCAAGAAACCAACAACCCCGAAGTTGTTATTAAAGGAAAAGTCTACAATGAGCTGGGCAATTCCGTTTTCTCCAATTTATTTGTGGTAAACAAGCGCACGCGGAAGGGGAATTTTGCCAATCCCAGTGGCGACTTTGAAATTAGAGCACTAAAGAACGATACCATTTTAATTGGCTCATCGGGTTATACTACTTATCGATTAACCGTTAAAGATTCGGCTGTGAAAGAGCTGTATGTTATTCGGGTACAATTAACCAAGCTGCAAATTCAATTGGAAGAGGTTTCCATTTTTGCTGAGCGAGATTTAGATCAGATTTATGCAGATATCCGCGAGTTGGGTTATGATCCAAAAGACTTTAAAGAAGTAACGGGTGTTAATGCGTTTGCGAGTCCGATTACGGCTTTATATGCATCGTTGAGCAGACACGAACAGCAAAAGCTACGCGCTTATGAGTTGATGAATGAAGACAGACGTAGAGATTTGTTGAAGGAGTTGTTTAAGAAATACGTGAGTGCTGATATCATTGATTTACAAGAAAAGCAATTCGATGATTTTATCGATTTCTGTAATGTTTCAGATGAGTTTATGCAAAATTCTACGCAGTATGAATTCATTGAATACATCAAAATGAAATACCGTTTGTTTGAAGAAATCACCAAGTTTGACGACTACTATCGAGGGGAGTGATATTTTGGTGGATGGTTTATAGTGGATGGTTTATAGTGAAGGGTTTAGAGTGGATGGTGGAAAGTGTAGAGTGTATGGTGTGAAACAAAAAAGGCTGTGAAGCAAATACTCCACAGCCCAAAGTCTACGCTATTCCAAACATCTAGCGTAAAACCTTAAAAGTCTTATACGTTTCCGTAGCTGTTAGACTGACCACCATCAATTGCGATTGTTTGTCCACTAACATATCCAGCGCCTTCGCTCAATAAGAATGTAACAACACTTGCTACTTCATTAGGAAGACCTAAACGTTTTGTTGGGTTTTGAGAAGCGTACTCAGCTTCAGCCGCTTTAGGATCATCTGGATTTACTTGTTTGAATGCCTCAGCAACCATTGGAGTTAAAATAGCACCTGGAGCAATTGCATTGGTAGTAATACCATCTTTTCCGTATTCAAGAGCAGCATTTTTAGTCATACCACTTACAGCGTGTTTTGTAGCTACATAAGCTGTTTGGTTCATTACACCGCGAATACCACCTACAGAAGCAACGTTTACGATACGACCGTATTTTTGCTCTTGCATGATTGGAATGATGTAACGCATACCGTAATAAACACCCATTAAGTTAATGTCTACTACTTTTTTGAAAACACCTAAATCGTACTCAGTTAAAGGTGCTTGACGACCTTCAATACCAGCGTTGTTGTAGAAACCATCGATACGACCGTAAGTTTCTTTTGCTTTGTTAACGTAGTTTTTTACAGCTTCTTCATTAGAAACATCAGCAACAACTGTTAATACCTCTGCATCTGCGTATTTCTCAGTAATTGATTTTTTAGCTTCGTTTAAAGCTTCTTCGTTGTAATCTACTAGAGTTAATTTTCCACCTTGTTTAGCAACTTCTTCAGCTGTAGCTAAACCCAATCCCATACCAGCTCCGGTAATGATGATTGATTTTCCTTTTAATGACATATCTATTAAAATTTATTTTCTTGTTTCAATACACCAAATGAACGCCAATAAACTCAAAGTGTTTATATGTTGGTACATGTTTTTTTAATCTTGGTATTAATTAAAACTATAGGTACACCTATTGGTGATTAAAATTTATAGTTAGTGCCTAGGAAGATGCCCGTATACTCGTAGTATTCGTTGCTTGTTAGCGTTGGCGAGACAGCTTCTCCAAATCCTTTAGAATAGAAATATCCCAATGAAGTTTCAATGTGGTTGGTAACCATCTTAACACCAACAAAACCAGATACAAAGTCTAAATGATTATCAATTTCATCAGAAGTGTAATAGCTGTTGAAATAAGATCCGCCACCCAAAAGGGTGAATTTTTCTGTGATGCTGTAATCTACACCGAAACTAGCTCTAAACGATCCATCTGAACTAATGTAACCATTGAGAGAGTCGTGTTTTAACAATTGAAATTCTTGAGGAAGGGTAAAACTAACGTCACAACTGGTGGTGAATTTTTCGTTCCAGTTGTAAGTAACACCAGCTCTCAAATCAAGCGGAGAGGAAAAACCTGTTTTTATATTAGTGTAATCATATTCGGATACGATGTTGTTTCCCAAAACACCAGTTAGTTCGTATCGGTATGAGCTTCCTTTGCCAGCTATGTTAATACTTGGTGTAGCAATTCGAAGTCCGGCACTTAATTTTTCCCACTGTTTGTGTATTCCTGCGACAAACATCAAGTTAATCGGACTTAGTTTTTCGCGAACAACTGTATTGCTTATCAGGTTGTAATCTGTTCCTCTATATTGCGAGTTGAGGCTTGAGAGGTAACCGTAATTCTGAGCAAAGAAGGTTCCACCTACAGACCAACCATTATTGAGTTTGCGAGCAAATGACAATCCAACCAAAAACATTTTCTCATGAAAGTTCTGGTTGATTTTTATCTTTTGGTTTTCTCCGTTTACCGTTGGAATGTACCAGGTGTTTTCGCCTTCGTACTTAAACTCCATCGGAACCATAAAGGATAGTCCAACTTTCCAATCTTTCACTTTCCGAACCATGATAACGCTGGTGGGTACGGATTCGTAATCTTCAGCCGTAAAATCAATATCTGTATTTCCAAAGCGATAGAGTGGTTCAGCTTCTATTTTGTATTTGAGATAGGCAGAGCCTGAAAGAGAGAATGAGTTGCCTTCGAGTTGAGTGAGTGCGGCAGGGTTGTAGAAAACTGCTCCAGTTGAGTGAACACCGCCAGTACCTGTATTTCCCATCAGCGATTCTTTATCGCCCAATGGTAAGAGGTTTAGGTTATTTACATTTTGAGCCTCAGCATATGAGATAGAGATAGATAATGCTACAACTAGCGCTAAGTGAACTTTAGAAAACATAAATCAGGATTTTGGTTATAACAAGATAACCACTTCATCCTAAATTATCCTTCTGGATCAACAACGAAAAGTGTGTCGTAAAAAAACGAACTGTCTGGAGAAACAAACTTCAAATACTTACGGCCAGCATCAAGCGGTGTGTAGAAATAGGAAATGGTGTCGGTTAAAAGTATTTCGTTACAATCGCATCCTTCATAAATGGCCCTAACCTGAAAGCTAAGCGTATCATCTCCCAAAGAATCTATTTGTAAGAAATTGATATCTCCGCAAGTGTTTTCTAATGTGTAAGCTACTTGAACATATTCGGCAATGTTGAGTTCTAGCGTATCTGGTGACTGAGCATCTACAATAGGAGAGTAGGCGTATGATTGACAAACTTCTTCATCTTCTTCGCAAGCTTGAAAAATGAAACCAGAGATCAGGAATACAAACAGAAGTAACTTTTTCATGGAGAATATAACTCTTCAGAATCCAATTTATTTTTCAAATATAGTCAGATAAAAAAAGCCGATAAATAGAATTTACCGGCTTTTAATCATAAGCTTAATGGGAGTGGAGTGTATCGTTAGTTTTTAATAACCTTGATCAACTCGCTGTTGTATTGTGGTGTTTTAAACTCGATAAAGTAGATACCAGCTTCGCTATTGATGTTCAGGTCAATTTTATCTGTTTGTCCGTAAGACTGTTGGTGCACAACTTGACCTACAATGTTGGTGATTGTTACATCAACATTGTCTTGTAAACCTTCAAACTGTAATGTTACTAAACCGTTAGTAGGATTCGGGTAAACCGCAAATTGCTCACCATCAATTGAACCAACACTTAATGCAGCAATGGTATAGCAATCGGAGGTATCAACACAAGAGTTTTGAGTAACCTCTGCAGCAAATGTTCCGCCAGTACTTGAAGTGAAGGTGTTTAATGTAGCACCCGCAACTGCTGAGTAATTATCATTACAATCTAACCATCTGAAGCTAGCGAATGTGGCATTTGCTTTTAGTTCAGTCATTTCTTGTTCAACGGATACATCAACAGTTTCAACCGTTAAGTCAATTTCGATAACGCTGTCGCATCCATGTTGTGATGCTAGTGTGTCGAAATAAGTACCGTTTTCTGTCCATACATACATGCCGCTTGGTGAAACATATTCAGTACAGGCATTAATAGTTGTTGAAGTATATTCCTCACCATATACGGTAAGATTAACCCATACTATACTATCACAGCCGATAGAATTGGTTAAGGTATCTACATGCATGCCAGAAGTGTTCCACACGTAGTTACCACTTGGAGATACATAACTATCACATGTTGATGCTGATATGTTACCAACTGTGTTATTTAAGATGGTTAAGTCAATAATAATCAAACTATCACAGCCATCAGCAGATGTCCAAGCATCAGTGTAAACACCAGATGCAGTCCAAACAACAACTCCACTTGGTGGTGTGTATTGAGTACAAGCAGTTACACTGATAGAATCATAAACGGTGTAATGAACAGTTAAATCAACTGAAATGAGACTGTCACATCCAGCTGCATTAACAAGTGTGTCTTGATAGAGGCCTGAAGTTGTCCATGTGTGATTACCACTTGGCGAAGTGTATGTGTTACATGTTGTAACAGTTAAGTTACTCGTTGTGCTGGCATCAAATGTTAAGTTGAATGTTATGATACTGTCGCATCCTGCAGCATTAGGAATAGTATCGTAGTAAGTTCCTGTAGTATTCCATGTATAGTTACCACTTGGTGAGGTGTAGCTAGCATCACAGATTAAGTCAGTTACCGTTTCAAATGATGTTTGTAGTGTTAAATTGATAGTAATAAGACTATCGCAGTTTTGACTGTTTGTTAATGTATCGTAGTAAGTTCCTGTTGCGTAGTATGTTTGGTTTCCGCTTGGTACAGTGTAGCTATTACATGCACTAGCCGAAATAGTATTAGAAGTTTCGCATGTATAGTATATATTTATATCATCAAACAAAAAACCATCATTTCCTCCGGCAAAATAATAGTTGTCAATTTGCTGAAACTTTATGACATATGTTGATGTACTAGATAGGTTATAAACAGCATTTAAACTGTCAATATCCATATCAAAATGATTCCAAACCAAATCTGTATAGTTTGGCCCGTGTAAATCGAGCACTTTGGTGAAATTTAAACCGCCATCGTCTGAAATAAAAACACCATCTTCTAAATGGGTTTCATCGTTCCAATCGCTCCACCAAAAACTTAATCTATATCCCGTAGAGTTCGATAAATCAAGCCCCATCCATGCTTCATTTGTAACTAGTGTTCCACCTGGGTTTGCATCTAATCCAAGCCACATGGTGTCTGTATGTGCTGTTGCTGTCATGGAATTCCAGGTTAAAGAAGTGGAGTTCCATATTTGAATTCTACCGTTAGCGTTGCTTGAGGTTGTATACCAGTTGTTATCTAGTGTTCCAGATTCAAATCCGGTGAAATAAGGTGGTGTTGCGTAGTTGGTTATTTGTGCATAACTGGTTATTGATAAGAATGTAATTACCAGAGCGAATAGTGATTGCGAGTAAAATTTTTTCATATTTACAATAAATTGATATTCAGATTAGACGAGGCTTAACTACCTTAAGTTGCTTTATGAATAGGATAATATTTAAAGCATTTTACCTTTAAATTAAAGCATAAAAAAACTCCAACCGTTTCCGATTGGAGTTTGATCTATCCTGTAAAATGAATGAGGTGTATCACCCACATTTGCTATGTCCGCAGCTTTTACAATTCAAGCAACCTTCTTCGTATACTAAACCGTCTGGATCTCCACAGCTTTCACAAACTTTGTCTGCTGCTTTGGTTCCATCTGGAATGAAGGTTTTTAATGATCTAGCAACACCATTTTTCCAAGTGTTGATGAATTCTTTATCCAAGTTGAGGTTTTCAACCAGGTCAACAACAAATGGAAGCGGCATGTTGTGTCTCAATACACCTGAAATCAACTTCGCATAGTTCCAATACTCTTTGTTGAATGATCTAGATAAACCTTCAATAGTAACTCTGAATCCTTGACTATCGGTATATCTGAAGTCGTAACGAGATTCATCGTTATCGTCTTTTGATCGCATAATCCATCCACGACTCACATAGCTAGGAAGCGCAAATGCATCTTCAGCTTTACCCGTAAAGATTTCATACGGACGATCATTTAAAATACCAACAACTGCTAACCAGTCTTCGCTTTCGTTTTTGAATCGGATTACACGAGCATCCAATACATCTGGGCGTTTTGGAGCTACAGCTAAAATCTCGTTTTCATCTTTAGTCTCTTCTTTATCCGAAATCAAAACACCACTTCTCGAGCCATCGCGATATACAGTAATTCCTTTCAAACCGTGTTTCCAAGATTCTAAATAAATTTCACCAACTTGATCTGTTGACACATCACTTGGCAAGTTGATGGTTGAACTGATTGAATGAGTGGTGTATTTCTGAACAATACCTTGAATTTCAACGCGTTTAAGCCAGTCAATTTCAGGAGCAGTTGAACCATTGTATGGGCTTTTCTCGATATCCATTTCACCTGTAATTTCCATCCATTGTTTCACTTTAGGATGATAAACAGTGAACTCTTCCCAAGCGTCTCCTAATTCATCAATGAAAGTAACCTTGGCATTTTGATCGCGGTTGTTCACTTTTCTTCTACGCTTGTATGAAGTCATGAAAACAGGCTCAATACCACTTGAAGTTTGAGCTAGCATAGAAAGTGTGCCTGTGGGAGCAACGGTACTCAAAGAAATGTTTCTTCGTCCGTTTTCCATCATACGTTTATGTAATTCAGGAAATTCCGCTTCTAACATCTGAACAAATTCAGATTTGGTTTCAATCTCAGGGTTAAATCCTTCAAATGAACCACGTTGAATGCTCATGTCGATAGAACTGTCGAATTCAGCTTTACATTTCTCACGCATGATGGCATCAATCACTTTCAGAGCTTCATCTGAATCAAAGCCTAAATTTAATGCAGCAACAGCATCGCCTAAAGCCGTAAAGCCTAAACCTGTTCTACGACCTTTTTTACCTGTATTGTAAAGTAGTTTCCAAGTCTCTTTCTCAACAGCTTTGATGTGATCAGGCTCAGGATCGTTTTCCATTTTACCTAAAATACGCTCAATAGCTTCCAGTTCAAGATCTACTAAATCATCATTCAAGCGTTGTGCCTCATACGTGATTTCATAGAATTTATCAAAATCGAATTCAGCCTCAGGAGTGAAAGGGTTTTTCACAAAGCTGAATAAGTTAATGGCAATCAATCTACAGCTATCACCACCTTGCATAGCTATTTCAGAACATGGGTTAGTAGATAAGTTCTCAAACCCTGGATATACTGAAGAAGTAGAGTAGTAGTGCTGACGGTCCCAGAATATGAGTCCAGGCTCTGCAGTATTGTGTGCACATTGGATAACTGTATTCCAAAGGTCTCTAGCTCTTACTGTTTTTGTGATTTCAGGATTGTCTGAATCGATAGGGAAGCGGTGTGTATATTCAGTATCGTCTGCTACGGCTTTCATAAACTCATCGCTTAAGCGAACAGAGATATTAGCGCCAGTAACTTTAGTTAGGTCTTGTTTGATGGTTACAAAGTCTTCAACATCAGGGTGAGCAATATCCATCGTCAGCATTAAAGCGCCTCTACGTCCATTTTGAGCAACCTCACGCGTAGTATTGCTAAAACGGTGCATGAATGTAACAGCTCCACTAGTTGTTCCAGCAGCATTGTTAACAGCTTCACCAGCCGGACGTAGCGAACTGATATCGATACCAACACCACAACGTCTTTTAAACAATTGTGCCAATTGTTGATCTGTCCACATAATACCACCATAAGAATCAAATGGCGATGGCATTACCACACAATTGGATAGCGATGCAATCATATGTTCATTTCCTAATGCAGCCATTACGCTACCTTGAGGGATAACATATTTGAAGTTTTGGAACATATCATAAATGCGCTCTGCATTTAGTGGTTTTCTGGTTCTTCCGTAGCTGGATAACGAATCCATGAATAGTTCACCGCTTTCTTGGTTGTAGCGTTCTTCTATTCTACCAAATTCACGAGCCATGCGTTGGTGCATGTTTTCAGGAGAAAGTTCAACAAACTCACCCTCACGATTTTTAACAGCATACTTGTTCATCCAAGTTGTTGCTGCAAGCTCGTCACCGTTAAAATATGCTAGAGAAGCCTTATATACTTCATTGTAGCTGAATACTTGACCCATCGGGGAGTCTGTCTCTTTTTGGTTGATCACCTTCTCCACGTTTGAATTGAATTAAAAGTTACGAAATAGAAATAAAGGGTAAAGCTTGTGATTTGGTATCGTCAAAATTGGAAGAAATATTGACTGTTTGTCGTTAACCTGAAGTGAGGTTATTCACCAAAGTTGGGTTGATAAAATATATTTTTAACAACGATGGGCACTTGCGGGGTTATTAACAGCCGAAACAAAGTTTTTGAAGTTTAGGGTATTGATATTTTGAAGGAAATTGTTTATCAATGTAAGGTGTTTCCTGTTGTGATACAAAACGAGATAATAAAGTTTGAAAATCAACACCTTGAGTTTGTGGTTCTGTTGGCTTTTAGAGTTGTTTTTGAGCCTGTTTATAACCTAGTAAATTGTTGATAAATCAAACGTGAATTTAGCTAGAGTTACACTGATTTATATCAGTGAATTAAACAACAGTTTGAAAGAATCCTTGTGTTTCAGCAGTATTAGATGAATCAAAAAATCCACTAAAAATATAAGCTGAGCTGTTAAATAGTTTTAATGGATTAAATGAGTGAAATTCACATGCTGTTTTGTTTTAGTTTGATTCTAGGTTTGAATCTACAATTTCACGAAACAGTGTTTCCAATTCGTCTTTCTTGATTGGTTTTACATAATACCCCGAAAGTTCATTGAATTCTGTGGCTAAACCAAGATCGTCTTCTCGATCAGACGAGGTTACAACATATATCTTAATACGTTTTTCTATTCCTGGATAAAGCGTTTTAAGCTCTTTCAGAAAACCCCAACCATCTAAAAAAGGCATGTTTAGGTCTAATAGAATAATATCAGGAAAGTCTGATGAGTTCCCTTCAATTCCTTTGAAATAGTTGATAGCCAATTCACCATCCTGAAAAGTTTGAATTTTCACATTGGGGCTAATTGCTTCTAGAATTTTTGAAGTGATGAATAGATAAACTTCATCATCATCAATCAAATGGAATGTAGTAGCTCGCGTCATTTGGATTAGTATTAAAGGTTATTGTAAACTTGATTCCTCGGTTTGGTTTGCTATCTATAGTTATTGAGGCGCTTAGAGCTTCAAGTTGTGATTTAATTAAAAATAGGCCTAGTCCTTTGCCCGAAATATCTCTATGAAATCGCTTATAAAGCTTAAAAACTTGATCTCCATGTTTTTTGAGATCGATGCCGATTCCGTTATCCGATATTTCAAGTATCTTCTTCGTTCCTCTTGTATAAGATTTAAATTTAATGAAAGATTCTCGTTCCGTAGATCTGTATTTAATAGAATTTGAAATCATGTTTTGAATGATGCTTTTCATGAAGTGCTCACTAAACTCGAGTTCATTCCATTCTTCCAGTTCTTTAATCACCTTTACGTCTTGATTGTCAATAGACTCTAAAAAGAGTTCAGCACTTTGATCAATAACTTCATTCAGGTCAACTTGAGTTGTTTCAATTTGAGTGGAATTCAAAATTCGAACATATTGAAGCATGTCTTCAATAAGCTCAGAAACTCGATCAGTAATTTTCTTCAGCTTAGGAACCAAGAGTTGATATTCCTCAACGGTCTCTGATTCCATCAACATTTCTGTGAGGTTGGTAACGCTGGTTATAGGTGCCTTGAGGTTGTGGGAAATCAAATAATTAAACTCTCTTAATTGTCCGTTTTTAAGTGTGAGTTGGTAGTTAAGTGCTTCTAGTTTTTTATGCTTGTTTTCCAGTTGTTTAGAAGCTTCTCTTAATCCAATGTTAGAATCTCTAAGCTGATTAATGTGGTTTACCTTAGCTTCAACTCGCTTGTTGTTAATGATGATTAGTGTAAGTAGAAGAATAAAGCAGAAGATTAAGAAAACCAGTCGACCTTCTACAATAGGCTCGTGAAACTTGTTAAGCGTAGCATTTGGAATAAAACTCATGTAAGTTAATTGAACTGGACTTACTATAGTGATAGAATCTGCGCTTGAATTCTTTGAGTTGTAATCATCAGCTAGGTTGTTATGCTTGCTTAACCAAATTCCGTTATTTTTTACAACTGAGGTGTCAGTTCCTTTTGATAAAGATATGAGGTCTGAAGTATATTGAATGTCACTTTCTGTTAATGAGGAGTCTTTTTGATTTAGAAAGGTGATATCTGCATTTGGAGCCAGAATGATGTTGTTGAAATTATCTGTGATTGTATGCTTAGAATGTTCAGATTTGGATTTAAGCGCATTTAGCAATTTAGTTGCTTTGTAGTTTACAACAACAGAACCTATCTTGTTATTATCAGAATCGTAAATAGGGGCAATGGTTCTGAATACTGGTTGATGTGGATATTCAACCTTTCCATACTCTTCGTTTAAATCAATTTTTGAGATATAGACCTCATGATCGTTGAGGTTTTTGCTTTCCTGAAAGTAGTAGCGATCTGATTTGTCTTGTAAATCTGTGGAGATATTGACTTTGTTATTGTTGTCTTTATCTAATCTAAAAACTTCTACTCCGTTTAAATCTAAAATTCGAAATTGATCATAAGCATCATAAACTTCTAGATACTCAATTGCATTATTGATGAATGCAGAATCAAGTTCTTTGGGATTAATGGGCATTGAGCTCCAAAAGTGTACACCTGCTACAACTTGCGTGTAGTAGTCTTGAAGTAAATTGGTTTTGTTGTTGAGTTGAGTTTTCTCAATCTCAATTACTCGATCGGTTTGATTTTGTATTTGTTGATTAGACCATATGATAGAGATAATTAAGATAGGCACGTACGACAACAGAAACCGGGCTATGGTTCTGGAGTTCATCATTGGGGTTTTAATGTTAGTAATTAGTTAGAACCAATGTAGTCGTTGCAGCTGATTTTCATAGATTCTGAATCTAAGGTATAAAAAAATACGGATCACAAATAATTGTAAGTGAGGGTGGTAGTGGGATTACGTATTAGTAATAGAAATCAGTTTTCTCCTGTACATTTCGTTTAAGCAATACGCTTGGTCTGTAACGATCATCGTTGTATTCTTTATAGAGCTTTTCAAGGCGTTCTAACACAACTTCTAAACCAATTTCATTGGCCCATTTTAAAAGCCCTTTAGGGTAATTTACCCCCTTAGTCATAGCCGTATCGATGTCTTTTTTAGAGGCAATATTTAAGAATGCTGCATCAGCGGCTTCATTGATAAGCATCGCTAAAATTCTGTTTACAATTTGCTTACCCAGTTCTTTGTCTTTTTTTGGTTCAGGTTTTACAGCACCATCGGCATAATCATAAAATCCTTTTCCAGTTTTTTGACCAAATAAACCAGCTTCCATCAAGCGTTTTTGAGTAATAGATGGCTTGTATCTCGGATCGTAATACAATTCTCTCCAAACAGTTTCAGAAACAGTGTAGTTGATATCCTGACCAATTAAATCGGTTAATTCAAATGGCCCCATTTTAAAGCCGCCAATTTCGCGCATGGCCCAATCAATAGTGGCTGGATCAGCAACACCTTCTTCATACATTTTAAAGGCTTCGCCATAGAACGGTCGAGCAATACGGTTAACAATAAACCCAGGAGTATCTTTAGCTACAACGGTTGTTTTGCCCCATGATTTAATCAACTCTGAAACTTGTTTTACAACTTCATCGCCAGTTGTTAAAGCTGGTACAATCTCAACCAATGGCATTAATGCAGCTGGATTGAAGAAGTGAATACCAATCATTCTGTGTTTGAATTTCAAAACACTAGCAATTGAAGCTACAGAAAGTGATGAGGTGTTTGTAGCCAAGATACAGTCGTCATGTGTTACTGATTTCAGCTGGTGGAAGAATTGCTTTTTAACTTCAATGTCTTCAACAATGGCCTCAATAACCAAATCACAAGATTCGAATCTACCTAATCCATCAACCCATTGAATGCGGTGTAAAATAGAGTCTACTTCGCCTTGTGAGTACTTTCCTTTTTCAATTAAACGGTTGAATATTTTTATCAATGAATGTCTGGCTCTTAAAAGCGCATCATTGTTTTTATCGTAAACTAATACAGAATGTCCGGCAGTTGCTGCAACTTGGGCAATTCCTGTACCCATTGTTCCAGTTCCAACCACGCCAATTACAGAATGTTTGTTCAATTTCATGAGAGGTTCGTTTTTGATTAATACTATAAATGAAACAATAAAAAAGGCTAACTGTTTCTGATAATCCCGATGAAGGTATGTTTTTTATACACTTTTAACAAACCATAAACGTGGATGTATTTTATGATTTGTTTTTCAATTCGTGGATGTCTTTTCTGATCTCACTGAGAATGATACCGATATCTGTTTCAGATGTGTTTTGTTGAAAGCTATCACTGAGATATTGCTTGAACTTCCACACTTCTAAAACCTGATTTGCAGGAATGGAATAAGGAGCATAAAGTGGGTTGGTGGAGACTAACATAATGGAGCCTTCAGTTTGAATGTTAGAAGTAACCAACTTAAATACGATTCCATCATCTTGAGTAATTACAACACAAGGTGTGTTGGGCTTGATTGATGTCCAGTCTTCTAAATATTCAGCTACTACATAAGCGCCATCTGAAACGGGAGGCATTGAATCGCCAGATATTGGAAATACCCGATGTTTTCGAGTGTTTAAGATGCTTTGCAACTGAACTCGAGGTAACTCACTGATGTATTCAGGATCGGCATATCCATTTGCGTATCCAGCTTTTGCTTGGTGAGAAACAACTTCTATCTGCTCTTCGTTGTCATCGTTTACAGTGGTAGCCAAAATACGCAGATGTTTTCCCTCGATATCCTGATCGTAACCCAATTCAATTTTTCGAAGTTCAAATTCGGTTAGTGTTGAGATATTCTGTTTTAGAAATCGATCTAAACCAATTTTAAAATAACTCGCGATCCGTATGAGTGCTGTAAAATTAGGTTCAGCAGTTCCGTTTTCATAAGCGCTTAAAGTAGAGCGTGTAAGTTCTAACTCTTCAGCTAGTTTGGCTTGTGAAAGTTGTTTGTACTTACGCAGAACCTTGAGGTTTACAGCAAAATAATTCATGAGTTATCCAAATTAATTGAGGAAATAATTTCAAATGTAAAAACGATTTGATAAATTATCAATCAATGAATTGATAAAAAAGCTGTCAATAATATGGTCAATCAACTTTACAGTAGAAGAGGAGCTACACACAACCCTACTAATAGATTCGAGAATCGTGAGTTATTGGCCGATCCCGATTATTTGAATTATTGCCAGTTAGAAGATGATTGGCAAAAAGAAGATCAAACTTCATACATCGAAGTTTTTCCAAAATCAATATTGAATAAAGTTGATAGTCCTGATATAGGATCAGCATACAGCATGAATCCATATCAAGGTTGCGAGCACGGTTGTATTTATTGTTACGCTAGAAATAGTCACGAGTATTGGGGGTACAATGCTGGAAGCGATTTTGAACGAGTAATTTTAGTTAAAAAGAACGCACCTGAGTTACTGGAGCAAAAAATCACATCCAAAAATTGGGTTCCAAAATCCATTATGTTTTCAGGTAATACAGATTGTTATCAGCCCATTGAGGCTAAAATGAAGATTACCCGACAAATGCTTGAGGTGCTTTATAAATACAAACATCCAGTAGGCATTATCACTAAAAATGCTTTGGTATTACGTGATTTGGATATCCTTAAGAAAATGGCTGAAGAGAATTTGGTTCATGTGTCAATTTCTATCACATCGTTAGATGAAGATATTCGAAAGAAGCTAGAACCAAGAACAGCATCCATACATAAAAGGTTGTGGGCAGTTCAGCAACTTAGTAGAGCTGGTATTCCAGTGAATGTAATGCTTGCGCCAATGATTCCGGGTATTAATGCTCATCAGTTAATTCCACTTGTAAAACGGGTTGCCGAAGCAGGTGCAACAACGGCCAATTATTTGGTTGTGCGTTTAAATGGACACAACGGTATTTTGTTTGCTAAGTGGCTGGGTGAACATTATCCTGATAGGCAACGAAAGGTTTTAAACTTAATTAAAGAATTGCATGGTGGAAAAGTAAATGATTCTCGTTATGGAACTCGAATGCGTGGAGAAGGAGAGTGGGCACATCAAATTTATAACCAGTTTCAAGTAGCTAAAAAGCGTTATTTTGGGAATAACAAAATGCCAGAATACAACACTTCTGCATTTAGGAAAGAGGTGAGTTCACAAATGAGTTTATTCGATTAACAGCGTTGCTTTGCTGGATCCCACTTTAATTCTGGGAATGTTTTCTTACCCAAAGCAAAGAATTGAAAAACCAAGCTTTTATGGCAAATTCCGTATCTATTTGGGTTTTTTATGGCTAATTCTTGAACATCTTCACGTTTTTTGAGCCATTTAGGTAACATCGTTAAAAACTGCCAATGCGCTTTTACTACAGCAAAACTGGCTTTTGGGTTACCATCAAAAAGCATTTTTATGAATGCAATGTAATCCAATCCAAATCTTAGAGGAATCTTCCACCACAATTTAGAACCTGTACCGTTTTTAAGTAACATGATGAGGTTATTTCTGTGATTTCTGAAGATCTTAGCTGGACTACCATATTGAATAACATAGCCACCCATGTGGAATATTTTAGATTTAGGTTGATACATGATTTTATATCCCATGTTTTTCAATCGCCAAGCAAGATCAATCTCCTCCATGTGAGCAAAGAAATCGTTATCTAAACCACCAGAGCGGTGGTATAAATCGGCCTTGATAAACAAGCAGGCTCCTGAGGCCCAGAAAATTTCAATGGAATCATTGTATTGACCTCGGTCTTTTTCAACACTGTTTACTAATCTTCCTCTACAAAAAGGGAATCCTAAAAAATCGATAAAACCACCAGCAGCACCAGCATATTCGAATTCGTCTCTACGATCGAAGCTCATGATTTTGGGCTGAACTGCAGCTACATTAGAATTAGATTCCAACAATTCTAAACCCGGTTCAAGCCATCCTGGAGTTACCTCAATATCGCTACTGATTAAAACGTAGTTTTTAGCAGGAATATGAGGAAGCGATTCTGAATACCCACCCGTAAATCCATGGTTGGTTTTGATGGTGTAGATTTTAACTTCAGGTAAGTTTGCTTTAACCCATTCACCGGTACCATCGGTAGAGGCGTTATCTACTAACCACACCACATGATTTTCATCACAAGGGGTAGTTTCCAATATCAATGGTAAAAACTTCTGAACCAAGGGTAAACTATTGTAACTCAGTAATACAATGGCTACTCGAGGTATATGTGTGTGTTCTGGCAAACCGATTTAGTTATAAGCTCGCAAGTATAGTATATTCAACAATACTGATGATTATCTAGGCATGTTAAATAAATTCTCACTCCAACTTCCCCATTGGTCATCTACATTTTCATCATCCACATTACCAAATGGAGTACTCTGTCTCTGGAGTTCTCTTTTCCATCTGTAATTATTAATTTCTCCAATCACATTAGAGTGTAATAAACGATAATCGTTGGTAGACCTATCTGTTGTATAGAAGATATATCGAGCATCGCTTCTTTTTGGATGTTGATAGAAGTGCCAAATGTGATATGGATATGAGTTAGGTTCGTTTTCGCGTTTAGTTATGGTATTTGGCGGGCCGTATTTTAAATAGATAAAGCCTCTATCAGTTTCATATCCTTTAGAGTTACTAGTACCGTATTCAGAATTTACCTTTTTAACTTCTTTTTCATATGCAAGCCATTTTTCCCACGGATTAACAGCGTCTTTCTCCAACCAGAAGTTAATGAAGAAGTTTTTGTAAAAATTTAAATCTTCCGTTTTTCTGTTGTTTTTTAAAATGACTGATTCTTCTAAAGTAGCTGTGGGAACTAAACACCAACACATTTCTTTAAGTGAATCAATAGAGTTTATACCCATCACCCAATCTTGAAAAGTACCTGTGAGAGTTACATTTTGAGCTACTTGGTTGTGATAGTTAACACGCGTAAAACTGATGGCTTGTTGTGTAATTAATTCTCCCTTTTCATTAATAGCCTCTACCCACAATTCGTAATCACCACTCTTAAGGTTGTTGATGTCAATTGTTTTAAAAATTACGTTAACAGGTTTAGACTTGTATGTATTGATTCCTCCAAAATCAGACACGAGCTTTTTCGTGTTTGCCTCTCTAATAGAGTAGTTTACGGCTATTCTTTGAGTATCATTTATAATCTTATCTGCATTATAAGCCTCAACATAAAAGGTTAGATTATTCATGTTGTCGTCATATAAATCAAAAACATGAGGTGTAACGCTTAGTCCAGCTTTTTGAAATTTATCTAAAGCATCAGCCTTTTTGTAATCGTACACAAAAAATATGTCTGAGAAGAAACAAATAGAATCGCTAGAGCCTATACTTACTGCATAACTTCCGTTTACCGGTGTGTTAGAGGTGTCATTCAAATCTTTCATTGAAATTTCCATTTCGTAGTTTCCATCAGGTAATAAAAAACGTTGTTTATCCATGATGTCGGCCACGGCAGAATCTGGGTTTTCCAGTTTTGGTGTTACAACTTGGTACTTGTCGAAAGCGATTGCAGTA